>CALXWV010000020.1 GCA_944392515.1 uncultured Clostridia bacterium | reverse complement strand
TAGAAATTATGAAAATATAGTTGCAATAGAGTTATTAAGACGTGGATATGAAATATATGTGGGAGAATTATATAATTGTGAAGTGGATTTTGTTGCAATGAAGAGAGATGAAAAGTTATATATTCAAGTATCAGATAACATTGATGATGATAAGACTTTAGAAAGAGAAGTAAGGCCACTATTAAAAATAAAAGATGCATATCCTAAAATTATAATAGCTAGAACAAAGCATGATATGTATCTCTATGAGGGTATACAAATTTATGATATAGCTAAATGGTTGGCAGAATAAAAGATTAAGATTACAGGAAATTTATTTAAATAGGATTAGTACATTATGATATAATTTTGATTAGTTATAGGGGAAGGTATATATTTTTACTACAAAAATGAGCAATCTCTTATAACTGTAGGAAAATGTTAATTATTTAGATACCTACAAAGCAACCACTTTTACCAATTGAAATAAGTGGTAAAAGCTTTATTATCAAGCATTTAGACCAGTAGTGACAGAGCACACAATTATGTGTGGTTAAATAGGAAAAGTCCAGAGGAAGATAGATATAGTAAGAAAATAAAAAAAGATAAAGAAGAAAGTATATAGTATAAAAAAATAATAACTAGTATCTTGAATGCAAGAGTGTTTTAGATAATATAATTAAAATACTACTATTGGGAATGAATTTATAGATAAAGAATTTTATTGATACAAATAAATTAAGTTTACAATATATTAAAGAAGAATTGTATATAAATTATAAAATTAATAAATACAAATTGGAATGTAAATAGTTTTGCTTTCCAATTCAATCGGACCCCCCTGATGTGATTGCATTGCTTTAAGAGTGAATCTTCAATTGCCAACTTTATGTAAATTTTAATAGAACAAAATTTATGATTTGACAAAAAAATTTTTAAATGGTATAAAATTATTAATCAACGAAAGAAAGGAAAATGTATTATGAAAATTATTAATTCAAAAAAGCAAGTAATGATTCTAAAAGTTATTCTATTTATTTTATTATTGTTTATTTTACTATTCTTATTTCATATAATAAGAAACTACACAATCATCACTAGTTTACAAAACAAAATATTAACATATGTTAATAATTCTAATTATGCTACTAAGAGAGTTTCAACATATGATGATATTACAACTCTTACTACAACTTATTATAAAAAGAATAATAAAATTCTTTATATTATAGAAAAAGAAGAAAATGGTAAAAACTCAAAGATTTCTACATATTATGATGGAAAAAACAAAGATACATTTATAGAATCGGAAAATCAAAAGGTTGCAGTTATCAACAGTGAAATAAATGTACCTGATGACGGAATTTATGAATATTTATATACTTCTACTATTTGGAGTAAATTAAAGCTAAGTATATTTTCTTTTATAAAAAGCAGTAAATATAACAATATTCCTTGTTATGTATTTTGTTCAAATGGAGATAATGGAGAAAAATTTGAAGTTTACTTAGATAAGGCTACAGGTTTATTTTTAAAAGCAGAATCAGACTCTAGAACAATTGAACAAATAGAATATTCTTTTGATAATGTTAGTGATTCAGTATTTATAGAACCAGATATTGAAGATTATGTGGTGAAGAATAATGAAGGTAATCAATGATAGAAATATTTAACTGTCAAAATATAAAAATGTAAATTCATTGTCAAGGGAACTAATAGAAAACAGAAAAATATATGAAAATTTTAAATATGAAGATGAGTATAATTATTTATTAGATTTTATAAAAAGCAGAAAGAAACTTATATCGTGAGAGGGTGATATACTCTCTCTTTTTTACTGAATATGTAGAATATTATTAATAGATGTGATATAATTTTAACTGGTTTTAAGAAGGTTATATATTAAAACCCAAAAAACGGACAAACATTTATATAAAAAGAAGAAACTGGATTTCTGCAATATATGTAAATATGTGGATTTAACACATTATAGTAGACTCAAAATGAGTAATACTAAGACTTTTAAGGAGTAATGTCAGGGTACACAATTTTTGACAGTTAAATAGGAAGAGTTCAGAGGAAGATAGGTATTTAAAACAAATAAAAAGGGATAAAGAGAACATATAATTTCTATTATATAAAATACAAAAGAATTTTTTTGTAGCTAGTCTCAAATAAAAAAGTAATTATTTAGTACATTATATGACCAAAATAGTTGATTATCATAAAAAAATTGTATAATATAATAATAATTTTCTTATTATTAAAGAGAAAGTTATAGATTACTATATTGTAGAAAAAAGAGGGAAAAAATGAAGAATAATGAAGAAAATGTATGGAGATTTAATTTAAACACAAAAAAAATGAATGTAACCCAAGAAGAATGTTTTGATTTTTGCCTTCAAAAAGGAATTATAGGTACACGGTTGGGGATTTGACGGAGATTTTTACAATGAAGAAGAGTTAGATAAATATAAAAATGAGTTAAAAAATAATGGCAAATCTTTGAAAGAATTGTCTAATGCAATAGGCAAATTAGAAAGTATGAAAAATAATGAAGTAAAAAATAACGAATCTCTAATAGAATTTAATGAGACAATAAATATTCTTAAAGATATAAAAAAGAAGGAAGAAGAGAGTAAAAATAAATCGACAAAAGGCTTTTCTACAGCAATGAATATACTAGAAAATATGAAAAAAGATGATTTGATTTGGACTAGAAGAAATAATACATTTTATATTTGTAGAGTAATAAGCAATGAAAAATATCATTGTCCAAAGAATAAAGAAAAAATGTTAGAGTACTTAAAAAATAAAAATGTAAATATAACTTATGAAGAAGCAGAATTAAATGATATATGGCATTTTGTTGAATGTGAATTTTATGAAGTTGGAACAGAAGAAGCAGTATTAGGAACAATTGTAAATAATATGAAGGTTGGAGGAACAACTCAAGGGTTTAAAAAGAATAAAGAGAGTGTATTAGAATTTTCTAAAAGAGTTTATAATGAAAAATCAAAAAAAGATTATTATAAATTAGATATACCTAAAGATAAATGGAGTTATTTTTGGAGTGGTATGCTTGCAGAAGAATTAGAGGAACTAGTTGGATTATATTTACAAATTAAAAAGAATTATGGAATATATAGCTCAACTTGTAAAAATGATACAAAGCAATATGAATTTGTGTTGTTTGAAAAAGATACAGGTAAAAAAGCCTATTTGCAGGTAAAAGAACATAATATAAGCTTAGATGACTATAATGATATTACCAAAAACAATTTATTATATATTTTTTCTAATAATGATACTGAATATGAAAGTAAAGCTAATATAATTAGAATTACAAAAATAGAGTTACAAAAATTTATAGAGGAAAATAAAAATATACTGCCATATAAAATACTAAGATGGTTAAGGTAAATACTTTAAAAATGAAATATAAATGCAGTAATATATTTCTAACTTTGGTAAAATAAAAAGATGGATAATTGGTATAAAAAATAGGAAGGAAAAAGAATTTTGAATACTATAGACAAAGAAAAATTTATTAAAGATATTAAAAGGGACTTAGGATTTCGCAATGAAAAGTTTTATAAAAAAGAAATAGATAATGAGTTTAATGGATTTGGTAACTTTGAAAATTTAGAAAAAACTCTGAATGAGATTTTTAATATAAAAAAAGAAGAAGAAAAAATATTATCTAATCCTAATAATATTTATATTACATGTAAAATAAAAAAAGAAAAAGAAGACAAAGAAAACAATAGCTATGAAAAAACTTTAAATATAAAAAGGATAATAGAAGATAATAAAATTGAAAAAGAAGAAACACTGATCAAAATACCAAAATATATAAAAAACAATCAACTGATTATATTAAAAGGAAAAGGTAATAGAAACAATAATTGCATAGGAAATTTAATTGTAAAAATAAGTGTAAAATAGGATAAAGCAATTTAAAAAGGTGAATTATGGATATAATAAAAGGTTTAAATACTAATATAACTTCTAAATATACATTTAAAAATTTTATAGTAGATAATAATAATATATTTGCATATAATGCATCACTTGCTTTATGCAATAATTATGGAAATACTTATAATCCTATATTTTTTTACGGGGAAAATGGCTCTGGAAAGACACATTTAATAAATGCAATTAAAAATAAAATAATAAGAGATAATCCTAAAATTAAAGTTATGCATATATCATTTGAGAATCTTATTAGAAAATTAGTTGATTTAAGAGAAAATAATGAAAAAAATCCTTTTGAAAAGGAATTTGATTGTATAGATATTTTAATAATAGAGGATATACAATTTATAATTGGGAAAAAATCTATAGAGAAAGGAACGTTATCTCTTTTAGATTATTTAATAAATAAAAAAGTCCAAATAATACTTTCTTGTGATATTAATCCTAGTAAATTAGATTTTTGTAATTTGGCTTTAAAAAAACTGTTATGGAAAGGTTTTTTTATTCCAATTAGTAAAAATAAATGTAAAGTAGGGTTAAAAAGTAAATGAAAAGAGGTTAAAGGATGCTATTTATAGATTTAGATAAAGAATTAGAACTTCCAAAAATTGATTTATTATTTCAAGGACAAATTAATATAAAGAAAAATGGAAGAATAATAGTTAGAAATTCAGCTTTAGAAGATATTGATACTATTTTACAGCAGGATTTAGAATATATACTTAAATATTTTAAACAATATATTTCTCCAATACTAACAAGTGGATATATACCAAATGAGAACTTAATGAGAATAATAGAAAAATATGCACCAGAGTTTAAAGTAAGATTTAAAACTGAAAAGCCAGGTACAAGTAAAATAGTACCAATAAGCCCAGACGAATATTTCGAAGGAGAAAGAATCTTTAATAGTATTATAGATGGTACAAATAATAGCTGGACAGAACGTCAAAAATTCAAACATTTATATAATCAAATAGGAATAAACTTGTCTGCAGATTTAAACGTTATGAGTCATACTCTTAATGCAAAATTTCATGAAGAGTATTCTAGAAATATATATACATCTATTTCAAAAAATTGGGGAATATGTGCTTCTTTTGCGGGAAGTTATGATTATCTATGTTATAGATTAGGCATAGATAGTACGATTTTATCTGAAGAAGGCCATGACTTTGTAATGATAACTGATTCGAATAATAGAGATTATTTAACAGATCCTACATATGATTCTGCACGACTTAAGTTCGGCTTAAGAACAAAAAATTATGCTGTTCCTAAAGAAGTATTTGAAAAAAATTCTGAAGGAAATTTACATGATTTAAGTCAAACAGAAGCGATAGACCTTGAAATTTTAAGTATAGAAGATAAAAAATTAGAAGAAATCGACAGAAGCATAGGTTATTTAGATAATTTTGGAGGAAATTATACAGATGAAGCTTTAAGCAGACTTGCTAATGATTTAGACGGAAATAATTTTAATGAAAAGGCAATTAATTTTATTGAAAAAATAAAAGATATTAAAGCAATTGGTAGACCTACAGATTCAGACTATGTATTTGTAATCAAATGGATATTATCTAAAAGTAAAGATAGAGAATTTGCTAAAAGTATAAATGTAACAAGTTATGCATATGAAGATACAAAAGAACTACCAAGAAAAATACTATTTAGAGTAGTTGAAGAAGATGGTAATAAAAGATATTATGATTTTGATTACAAAACTAAAGAATATAAAGAAATTAAAGAATTAAATTTAAATGATGTTAATAGGGAACTTAGCCTATAATATAAAATGCTTTAAAAAAGGAAACTAGAATATTTAGTTTCCTTATTTTTTTAGTTTAATCCATATAAATTGCCATCAATTAATAATTTAGCCCTTTTTGCAGTTTTTTCATCTGCTTTTAAAGAGTTTTCAAGAAATTCAGGATGATTTATTAAAAATTGTTTCATCGTTTCATCTGGATTTTTAAAATAATTTTTAAGCATTTCTAATTGATTCTTATTTATAATGCCAGTTTTATTTGCAGTTTCAAATAGAGTATCATCTACATTAACAAGAGATAAAAATTTAACTCCATTTTCTTCAAGTTTTTTTCTTCCACCTTGCATTCTATCAACAACAACACAAGAACAAGCAAGTTTTCCACCTAAATTTTCTATTGCAGGAATCCAAGCTCTTAAATAACTTGAAGCAACAGTCACTAAATCAGCAATATGTAAAACTTTTTTACCTGTAATATCTTTTAATTCTAAAGTGTTTTCGAACTTGCTATCACTAACAACTGTAGATAAATCTTTATAAATTGAAATGTGAGGTTTATCTAAAAGATAAGCTAATATATTAGAGAAAAACCAATCTCTTCTTTCTCCACCAGAAATATAATCTACATCTTGAATGTTTATATTTTCTAAAATATATTGTTTCATTGTTTCTATAACATTATGGTAAACTTCATTTTCTTCATATTGTTTTAAAACTTTTTTAAATACTTTTCCAGGTAAAGTTAATTTATTAGATAATGCTTCATCAATAAAAGATAAAAGAGTAGTTGCATCTTTTTCACTACCATATACAAAATGAGTGTTTATAAAATAGGGACCAATTTTTCCTGACGTATACCAAAATGGTTTATTTTCTTCACAAAATCTAATTGCATTTGTTTTAAATAAATAAGACATAATATCAGACATAAAAAATCCTCCTTAAAATCATTTACTTAATATTATTATAAAAAGTATAATTAGTCAATAAATTATGTATTGACTTTTTTAATCTCTTTATATATATTTAATGCAGTTAAGGAGGTAGGTATGAAGCACTTAATTGATATTAAAGATTTGACAATAGAAGAAATACAAAATTTAATTGATGTAGCAAAAGATATTATGCAAAATAAAGAAAAGTATTCTAAAAAATGTGATGGAAAAAAATTAGCTACTTTATTTTATGAACCTAGTACAAGAACAAGATTGAGTTTCGAAGCTGCAATGATGGAATTAGGTGGAAATGTATTAGGCTTTTCTTCAGCAAATTCAAGTTCAGCAGCAAAAGGAGAAAGCATAGCAGATACTGTAAGAGTAGTTGGATGTTATGCAGATATTATTGCTATTAGACATCCAAAAGAAGGCGCTGCATTAGTTGCAGCAATGAAATCAGAAGTCCCAGTCATAAATGCAGGCGATGGAGGACATAGTCATCCAACGCAAACTTTAACAGATTTATTAACAATTCAATGTGAAAAAGGCAGATTATCTAATTTAACTATAGGTATCTGTGGAGATTTAAAATTCGGAAGAACAGTTCATTCTTTAATTACAGCAATGTCAAGATATCAAAATATTAAATTCGTATTAATTTCACCAAAAGAATTAAAAATACCAGATTATATAAAAAAAGAAGTATTAGAAAAAAATCATATAGAATATTTAGAAACAGATAATCTAGAAGAGAAAATGCCTTATCTAGACATTTTATATATGACTAGAGTGCAAAAAGAAAGATTTTTTAATGAAGATGATTATATAAGGTTAAAAGATTATTATATATTAAATAAAGAAAAATTAAAAAATGCTAAAAAGGACTTATGTATTATGCACCCATTACCTAGAGTAAATGAGATATCAACAGAAGTAGATGAAGATAAAAGAGCTTGTTATTTTAAACAAGTAAGATATGGAAAATATATTAGAATGGCATTAATACTTAATTTGTTGGAGGTGGAATAATGAATATAGATAGTATAGAAAATGGATATGTAATAGATCATATAAAACCAGGAAAAAGTTTTGAAATATACAATTATTTAGATTTAGGAAAACTAGATGTATCAGTTGCAATAATAAAAAATGCAAGAAGCTCTAAAACAGGGAAAAAAGATATAATTAAAATAAATGAAAAATTAGATATAAATTTAGATATATTAGGATATTTAGATTCAGATATTACAATAAATAAAATTGTTAATGGTAAAATAGTTAAAAAATATCATCCAGAATTACCTAAAAGACTTGTAAATATAATTAAGTGTAAAAATCCAAGATGTATAACATCAATAGAACAAGAATTACCTCAAATATGCGAACTTACAGATAAAGAAAATAGAATATACAGATGTAAATATTGCGAAGAAAAAATTGATGTATAAAGGAGCCAAAATAATGAAAAATGCAATAGATATTTTAATTGATAAAATAAAGAAAACTAATAATCCAACTGTCATGGGATTAGACCCAAGGTATGATATGATTCCAAATTGTATAAAAGAAAAATATGATGAAACATTAGAAGGCATATCTAAAGCAATAATTGAATTTAATAGAAGATTAATTGATGCAACCTTTGATATAATTCCGGCTGTAAAGCCACAAATAGCATTTTATGAAATGTACGGATTAGAAGGAATGAAAGCTTTTGAAGAAACATGCAGATATGCTAAAGAAAAAGGAATGGTAGTAATTGCAGACATAAAAAGAGGAGATATTGGAACTACAGCAAAAGCATATTCTAATGCTTTTTTAGGAAGAACAAAAATAGGAAATAGAGAAGAAAAAATATATGATGTAGATTTTGTAACATTAAATCCATATATGGGAATAGACAGTATAAAACCATTTTTAGAAGATTGCAAAAAATATAATAAAGGTGTATTTATTTTAGTAAAAACATCTAATCCATCATCAGGAGATTTTCAAGATATAAAATTAGAAAATGGAGAAGAAGTGTATTTAAAAGTTGCAAAATTAATTGAAGAGTGGGGTGATGATTTAATAGGAGAATATGGATATAGTAGTGCTTCAGCAGTTGTAGGAGCAACATATCCAAAACAATTAGAAGAAATTAGAAAGGTAGCTAAACATTCATATTTTTTAATACCAGGGTATGGAGCTCAAGGAGGAAAAGCAGAAGATATTGCTTATGGTTTTGATAAAAATGGTTTAGGTGGAATAGTAAATGCTTCTAGAAGTTTAATGTTTGCATATAAATCAGATTTGTGGAAAGAAAAATATAAAGAAGAAGAATTTGAAAAAGCAACAAGAGAAGAAGCAATTAGAATGAAAAATGAATTAAATAATGCTATTAATATTTAGGAAAGGAAGTTAGGTTATGCCAAAGAAAGTACTTGCAAAATTAATAAAAAAAGAAGAAATTATAAAAGGTATATTTAAATTTAGTGTAGAAGCTAAAGAAATTGTAAATTCATCTAAACCAGGTAATTTTATAGAGATAAGAGTTTCAAATCAAAAAGATCCATTTTTAAGAAGACCAATAAGTATATATAATTTGGATAAGGAAAATGGAATTCTTGAATTTATATTTCAAGTAAAAGGAAGCGGAACTAATATTTTATCTGAAAAAGAAATAGGAGATAAAATAGATATAATAGGGCCACTTGGAAATGGAACATTTAAAATAGATAAATATAATAAAATTGCAATAATTGGTGGTGGAATAGGAATATTTCCATTATATGAACTGGCAAAACAAGCAAAAAAGCAAGGAAAAATAATAGATGGCTACTTAGGATTTAGAAATAAAGATTTTGTTATGTTAGAAAAGGAGTTTAAAGAAGTAACAGACAATTTAATAATAACAACAGATGATGGAAGTTATCAAAACAAAGGATTTGCAATAGATTATCTAAAAGAAAAAATGGAAAAAGAAAAATATGAATGTATTTATGCTTGTGGACCAATTCCAATGCTAAGAGTAGTTCAAAAATATGCTTTAGAAAATAATATAAATTGCCAAATATCTTTAGAAGAAAAAATGGGATGCGGCTTAGGAGTATGTTTAGGATGTGCAGTTAAAACTGCTAAAAGTCCAAAAGATAAACCTGAGTATTTTCATGTTTGCAAGGGTGGACCAGTATTTAATGCAAAAGACGTAGAATTTTAAATGAAAGGAATGAAAAATATGAATACAAAAATAAATTTTGCGGGGATAGAAATGAAAAATCCAGTAACTGTTGCATCAGGTACATTTGGATATGGAAGAGAATATAGTGATTTTTTTGATTTAGGATTACTAGGAGCGGTTATTACAAAAGGAACATCTCTAAAGCCTAAAAGTGGAAATAAACCTCCAAGAGTATGTGAAACAGCAAGTGGGATGCTAAATAGTATAGGTCTTCAAAATCCGGGAGTAGAATATTTTGCAAATAATGATTTACCATATTTAAGAAAGTTTGATACAAAAATAATAGTAAATGCATGTGGAAGCTCTATTGATGAATATGTAGAGTTATGCAAAATATTAAACACATTAGATATAGATGGAGTAGAATTAAATTTATCTTGTCCTAATGTAAAAGAAGGATGTATGGCATTTGGAAATACTTATGAGGGAGTTAAAGAAGTAACAAGCAAAGTAAGAAAAATATTAGATAAACCATTAATTGTAAAGTTAACTCCTAATGTTACAGATATTGCTAGTATTGCAAAAGGAGTAGAAGATGCAGGAGCTGATGCAGTATCTTTAATTAATACATTACTTGGAATGAAAATAGATATTTATAAAAAAAGACCAGTACTTGCAAATAATACAGGAGGATTATCAGGACCTGCAATTAAACCTGTTGCAGTAAGAATGGTATATCAAGTATCTAAGGCGGTTAATATTCCAATTATGGGATTAGGTGGAATAATATCAGGAGAAGATGCTATAGAATTTATGCTAGCAGGAGCAACCGCTATATCTATTGGAGCAGGAAACTTTATTGATCCATATACAAGTATTAAAACTATAGATGGAATAAAAGAATATATGAAAAAATGTAATATAGAAAATATTTCAGATATTATAGGAAAAGTAGAAATGAATTAATTATATTTATAAAAATAAAAGCAACATCTTAAGACTTTATTAATTTGTTGCTTTTTTAATTACTTTATGCTAACATAATTAATGTATTAAATTATAAATTATTTTATCATAAATAGATATAAAAGTACATTAGAAAAGGAAATGAACATGAAAGAAAAAATAATTAAAATTACAGTTATATTAATTGTTTTAGCTATACTAATTGCGGTTGCTACTATTGCATATTTTATGTTAGCAGAAATTGAAACAAATATACTTCCTAATGATAGTACATACACTTGCAATATAGAGCAAAGAGAATTTATGAACAGAAATGTCTTTATACTTACACCAAAAAATGTAGAGAAAACAGATATGGTAATTTTATATTTCCATGGTGGATCATATATGGCAGAAATAACTAATGAACATTGGAACTTCTTAGAAAAGGTTATTAATAGAACAGGTGCAACAGTAATACTTCCAGACTATCCATTATCACCTAAACATGATTATAAAGATGTATTTAATATGGTTGAACCTTTATATAATGATATAGTATCAAAAATAGATACAAATAACTTTATTGTTATGGGAGATTCAGCAGGTGGAGGATTAGCATTAGCTTTAGAGGAAAAAATAGTAAAAGATACTGAAGCAAATAAAAACAATGAATATATAGAAAATAATAATGAAAACACTAATTACAAACTGCCTAAAAAAACGATTTTGATTTCACCTTGGCTAGATGTGAGGTTAGAAAATACTAAAATAGATGAAGTACAAAAATTAGATAAAGATTTAAATAAGGAAACTCTTAAATTAGCAGGAATAGCGTATTCAGGAAAAGATGGGCTAGACAGCTATTTAGTAAATCCAATTGATGGAGATTTATCTGAATTAAATAATATTACAATTTTTACAGGAACATATGATATATTAAATCCAGATGTACATGTATTAGAAGAAAAAGCTAAGGAGCAAGAAATTACAATAAATGTAAAAGAATATGAAGGAGCTTCACATATTTGGATATTAAAAGATAATGATGAAGAAAAAGAACTTATAGAACAAGGATTTAATGATTTAATTGAGACTTTAAAACTTAATTAAAAAATAGAACAAATCAAATTTATCTTACAAAAATTATGAAAGGAAAAGATGATGAGTGAAGGAGAAAATCTAAAATGGAGAAAGTTAGACAATTCAGCTAAAATTTTCCCATTATCTGCTGGTAGAAAATATAGTACAGTTTTTAGAATTTCAGCTGTCTTAAAAGAAAAAATAAATCAAAAAATTTTAGAAAAAGCAGTAAATATAGCTTTAGAAAAATATGATTCATTTAAAGTTAAAATGAAATATGGCTTTTTTTGGTATTACCTAGAAGAAAATAATAAGGAGCCAATAATTGAAGAGGAAAAAGATTATCCATGCAAATACATAGAGCCTTCAAAAAATAATGATTATCTATTTAAAGTAACATATTTTGATACGAAAATAAATATAGATATATTTCATGTTCTTACAGATGGAGGAAGCGGAGTAGTATTTTTTAGAGAAATAATATATACATATTTAGAATTATTACATCCTACTGTATTTAATGCAAATGAAAGATTAACTCGTAAGATTGATTATAATACAGAAGATAGCTATTTAAAAAATTATATGAAAAATTCTAAAGGAAATTCTTCTTCAAAGAAAGCATACATATTAAAAGGAAAGAAGATGAGGCTTGGAGCCATATCTGCTATACATGAAATTATAGATATGAATGATTTAAAAAAAGAATGTGAAAAATATGATGCTACTGTTACGCAATATTTAACAGCAGTTTTAATATATTCTATATATGAAGCAAATTACAAAAAAGCTAAATCTAAGAAGCCAATAAAAGTTTGTATACCAGTAAACTTAAAAAAATATTTTCCTTCAAAAACAATGTCAAACTTTTTCTCATATATAACTTTAGAAGCAAATATGAAAGGATTAATAGAAAAATCAAAAAATAATAAGAAAGAAATTAAAGAGAATCTAAACAGTATAGATAATAATTGTAAATTAATAAACTACAATTTTAATTTATTTGATTCAATTGTAGAATTTGTAAAAAACGATTTTAAAGAAAAACTTACTGAAGAAGAAATAATAAAAACAATGTCTGCAAATGTTAGGCTAGGAACAAATATTTTTATTAAAGTAATACCTCTTGAATTAAAGAAAGCATTAGTTAGATTAAGCTACTTAGAAATTAGAAAATATACTACAATTACTTTTTCAAACATTGGCAGAATTGGTATAATAGGAAAATATAAAGATTATATAGAAGAATTTTTAATGCTAATTGCTCCTGAGCCAGTTGAAAAAATAAAATGTTCAGGATGCACTTTTGAAAATAAAATGA
This sequence comes from uncultured Clostridia bacterium, assembly GCA_944392515.1. Classification (GTDB taxonomy): domain Bacteria; phylum Bacillota; class Clostridia; order TANB77; family CAG-508; genus CAG-793. The sequence goes on along the minus strand of CALXWV010000020.1, from coordinate 12,448 downwards.
GTTTTACATTTACCTCAATTTTAAATGATAATAATATTGAAAAAACTTTTTATGAATTTTTGAAATGTAGAGGAATAAAAGTAAAAATAGAAAGTAATGGTGTTTTAGATGATATATCCTAAAAAAATTAATGCAAGTAAAGGTGAGATTATTACAAGAATAATGCTTGCAATATCTATTATTGTGGCAATAGTATTAACAATTATAAATAAGATAACTAATCCGAATATTCCATGGGCAGCATTAGCAAATAGTGGAATAATATATATATGGATTATAACAATATATTCTATTCATAGAAATATTAACATTGCAGGGCATGTAGTTTTGCAAACTATTGCAGTATCTATTTTAACAGTTTTTATTGATTATAAAATTGGTTTTAGAGGATGGTCACTAAGTTTAGCTATTCCTATAATCTTAATCATTGCAAATTTAGCCATGCTTATTCTTACTATAGTAAGCCACAAAAAATATTTAAGATATGCTATATATCAATTATTTATATTGATTTTTAGCATATTACCAGCAATATTAATTGGAGAAAGAATAGTTAAAGAACCAATAATGGGTATAATTGCAACAGGTATTTCCATTTTAAATTTAATTATTACAATTATACTATCTGCAAAGGATTTGAAAGAAGCAATAAAGAGAAAATTTCATACGTAAAAATAAAAAAGCGTCTTTATTTTAAATAAAACTCAAATCTTAGAGAGTTAAGAATATTATAGACGCTTAAAAAAATAAATTATATGAAAATTCTGGCTAATTGAATAAAAAAAGTTGATACAGCTACCTTAAAAGATACGCGAAGACCATTTAAAAGAGACTTTTTAACTGGTCTAACAGTAAGAGCAAGTACACTTGTGTCATCTTGATTACTAATAATAGGCGAATTATTTATAGGTATTATTGGTTCTTCTATGGGCAATTTACCAACTATTAAAGAAGAATCATTTGAGATTGCATTATCTAATATTTTATTAAGTTTATTTTCATCAATTGTAATTTTATAATCTTCCAAATTATTTTTATCTAAATTAAGCATACTTACACACTTCTTTCGTAAAAATTTATACAATTAGTATATCACTAAAAAAATAAAAATGTAAAGTAAAAATTCGATATTTATTTAAATAAAACGTTAAATAATTTTAATAAAATTATAAGAAATTTTTCTTCAGAAATACTTGTAAAATTAAGCATATATTGATATACTTAGAATATGTATAAAAGAGGAAAGTTTAATTATTTATATAAGAAAGGTAGGAATTAATATGGGTGAAGAAAAGAAACAATCAAAAAAAGAAGAAGAAATAGTATTAAGTGAAGGAGAAAACAATATAGAAATATCTGATGATGTTGTTGCTGTCATTGCCGGAATGGCTGCATCAGAAGTTTCAGGAGTTGCTGAAATGGCAGGAGGATTTGCAGGTGGTATTTCTGAAGTTTTAAGTGGTAAAAAGAATTTAGCAAAAGGTATAAAAGTAGAAATACTAGATAATAAAGAAGCAAGAATAGATGTCAATATTATAGTTGAATATGGAGCTAGAATTCCAGATGTAGCTTTTGAAATTCAAAAAAGAGTAAAGAAATCTGTTGAAAATATGACAGGTCTAAGCGTACTTGAAGTTAATGTTCATGTTCAAGGTGTTAGCACAGTTCAATTAGAAGATAAAAAGCAAGATGAAGCTAAAGTTGAAGATGACTCAAAAAAAGAAGCAAAGAAGAAATAGAATTCAATAATTAATAAATTTAGGACAAACTTAAAAGAAAGGATATAAAAATGAAATTTTTAGATAAATTAGGACTAGCTATATTTTCATTAATAACATTAATATTATCAATATTGGTATGCTTAATTGCATTTGGTTGGATTGATGTATCAATAATTACAGTAGGTATAACAAATGCACTAGCATCTCAAAACGGAATGTATATTACCATAGGAATAAGCGTTGTATTAGTACTTCTTTCAATAAAATGCTTATTTTTCCCTAGCTATGAAAGGCGCATATCTAAAGAAGATGATGAAGAAGGAATATTACTTCAAAACGATAATGGTAAATTATTAATAACTAAAGGAACAATAAAAAATTTAGTAAATAGCACAGTGGACGAGTTTAAAAATATAGAAGGTTCAGATGCTGAAATTACATTAGATCAAAATAATGATGTTTATGTTGATTTAGAGATTAATGTACAAAAAGAAACAATTATAAAAGATGTTTCATCTAAATTACAAAATAAAATTAAAGAAGCAGTAAAAAAAGCAACTGATTTAGAAATAAAAGAAATTAATATCAAGGTAAATGATGTTGAAAGAGAAGAACAAGTACCAACAAAAGAAGAAAGCAAAGTAGAAAAAAATAATACATCAGAAAAATAGATGTATTTGGCAAAAGAATAAATTGGAGGTGCAAAATGGACGATTTTAAAAAATTTATGGCAAATTACTGGGGAGCAGTTTTAGGTGGAATAGTAGCATTAATTATTGCTTGTACAGACATGTATAGACTAGTTATAGGACTTGTTTTAGTTGGAATGGGAATATGGGCTGGAAATTATTTTCAACATAATAAAGATAAAGTAAAAGAAAAATTAAGAAAAATAATTGACAAGATGTAAAAATATAGTTGGTTTATAGGTAAATCCTTAAAAACCTAAATATTAAGCAAGAAATGGATTACATATATGAAAAGATCAGAAGCAAGAGAGCAAGCTTTTAAACTATTATATAGTTTACAATTAATTGAAGACAAAGACATTGAAGAACAATTAGAATTATTTTTTGAAGAAAATAATATAGTAGATAAAGATGCAATTGATTACATTAAAGATATTATAATAGGTACAAATAAAAATAATAGTGAAATAGAAAAAAATATTTCTGAAAATATAAAAGTTGATTGGGATATTTCTAGAATATCTAAAATAGACTTAACATTACTTAAATTAGGAATATATGAAATAGTATATTCAAAATTACCATACAAGGTAGTTATAAATGAAGTAGTAGAACTTGCTAAAAAATATGGAGATGACAAATCAAAATCATTTGTAAATGGAGTATTAGCGGGAGTTATAAAGAAAGGAATCTAAATGGATATTAAACCAATTACCGTACAAGAGTTAAACAGGTACATCAAAGAAAAGGTAGATGGTGATGAATTTTTAAATAACGTATATGTAAAGGGTGAGATTTCAAATTTTAAATTGCACTATACAGGGCACATGTATTTTACTTTAAAAGATGAAAACTCACTTATTAAATGTATAATGTTTAAAAGTTATACACCACATTTATCATTTATGCCAAAAGATGGTATGAAAGTTTTAGTATTAGGAAGTGTATCTGTATTTGAAAGAGATGGAGTTTACCAAATATATTGCAAAGCAATGAGACAAGAAGGAATGGGAACTTTATATGAAGAATACCAAAAATTAAAAGCTAAACTAGAAAAAGAAGGTCTATTTGATACTTCACATAAAAAACAAATTCCTATGTTTCCAAAAACAATAGGAGTACTTACTTCTTCAACAGGTGCTGTTATTAGAGATATAATAAATGTATCTTCTAGAAGAAATCCTAATGTACATATTAGACTTCTACCTGTACCAGTTCAAGGACCGGGCGCTGCCCAAGAAATAGCAGAAGGCATAAAGAAGATGAATGATGAAAAATTAGCAGATGTACTAATTATTGGTAGAGGAGGCGGATCATTAGAAGACCTATGGCCATTTAATGAAGAAGTTGTAGCAAGAGCAATATATGATTCGAAATTACCAATAATATCAGCAGTAGGACATGAAACAGATTTTACTATTGCAGATTTTGTAGCAGATTTAAGAGCACCTACACCATCTGCGGCAGCAGAACTTGCAGTACCAAATATATCAGATGTTGTTTATACAATTAGTACATATCAAAATAGGTATAGAGTAGCATTAAAAAGAAAATTAGAATTAATGAAAATGAGATATGAAAAATGTATGACAAGAAGAGTTTTTAAAGAACCTCTTCAAAAAATAAATGAAAAGTCTATTTCATTAGATATGTTAGTAAAATCTATTGGAAATAGCATTAATCAAAAAGTAACAAAGGCAAGAGCTGATAGTGTTAAACTAATTGCAAAATTAGATGCTTTAAGTCCTTTAAAAACTTTATCTAGAGGATACAGCATAGCAGAAAAAGATGGAAAAATAGTATCTAATATTGATGAGACAAATGTAGACGATATATTAGAACTTAGGTTAAAGAATGGAAAATTAAAAACAAAAGTTATTGAAAAGATTAAAATATAATATTAATATTAGAAAGGGAATTTAAATGGAAGATTTAACATTTGAAAAAGCAATGCAAAAGTTAGAAACTATTGCAAATGAGCTTGAAAGTGATAATTTAGACCTAGATACTTCAGTAAAAAAGTTTGAAGAAGGAATGAAATTATCTCAAAAATGTAATAAAATATTAGAAGAAGCAGAAAAAAAGATTACTGTATTAGTAAATGGAGAAGAAAAAGAATTTACTTTAAAAGAAAGCGAAGAATAGGGGAAAAAACAAAATGCAAGATTTTTTTAATCAATATAAATATTTAATAATACCTTTTGTATTATGGTTTGGAATACAAACATTTAAAGTTTTATATGAATATTTTACAGAAGGAAAATGGAATATAAAAAGATTTATGGGAGCAGGAGGAATGCCTAGCTCACATTCAGCAGTAGTTGTATCTTTAGCTACTCTTATTGGAAAGCATATAGGAATTAATGAACCCATATTTGCATTAAGTGTAATGTTTGCATTTATTACAATGTATGATGCAGCAGGAGTAAGAAGAGCTGTTGGAAAACAAGCTCATATATTAAATAAAGTTGTAAAAGAAGTTAAAGATATGACACCAGCAGAATTTTTACAAGAAAAAACAGGACATACCCCAGTACAAGTTGCAGCTGGAGCTTTAATCGGACTAATTGCTGGATTAATTTTTTAAAAACTTAAGAAGGACAATAAAGTCCTTCTTTATTTATGTTAAAACCTTGAAATTGTTAAATCAAATGTGATATATTAAAGAAAAAATATAGGAGGAGACTTTAATGGAGGATATTGAAATAGCAAGAGAAGCAAAATTAAAGAATATAATAGATATTACAAAAAAATTAGACATTCCAGAAGATGATGTAGAACCTATTGGCAAATATAAAGCAAAAATTTCTTTAAATTATTTAGATAAAATAAAAGATAAGAAGAATGGAAAACTAATATTAGTTACAGCAATTAATCCAACACCTTTAGGAGAAGGAAAAACTACAACTTCAATAGGATTAGCAGATGGCTTAAATGCAATTGGTAAAAACGCAATTCTTGCATTAAGGGAACCATCATTAGGACCTGTATTTGGTATAAAAGGTGGTGCAACAGGTGGAGGACATTCACAAGTAGCTCCTATGGAAGATATTAATTTACATTTTACAGGAGATATACATGCAATTACATCTGCCAATAATTTACTTAGTGCAATTATAGATAACCACATTTTTCAAGGAAATGAACTAAGGTTTGACAAAGTTGTTTGGAAAAGATGTGTAGATTTAAATGATAGAGCTTTAAGAACAGTAAAGGTAAGTCTTTCAGGAGAAAAAAATATGACTCCTAGAGAAGATCATTTTGATATTACAGTTGCATCAGAAATAATGGCAATATTCTGTTTAGCAACTTCTATTAAAGATTTAAAAAGAAGACTTGGAAAAATAATTGTTGGATATACTAAAGAAGGAAAGCCAATTACTTGTCATGATTTAAAAGCAGAAGGAAGTCTTACAGTATTATTAAAAGACGCATTAAATCCTAATATTGTTCAAACTTTAGAAAATAACCCTGCAATAATTCATGGTGGACCATTTGCAAATATAGCTCATGGATGTAATAGTATCTTAGCTACAAAAATGGCAATGAAACTTGCAGACTATACAGTAACAGAAGCAGGATTTGGCGCTGACCTTGGAGCTGAGAAATTCTTAGATATAAAATGTAGAAAAATTGATGCTTCTCCTGATGCAGTTGTTATTGTTGCTACTTTAAGAGCACTTAAATATCACGGAGGAGTAGCAAAAGAAAAAGTAAATAATGAAAATGAAAAAGCACTAAAAGAAGGAATAAATAATTTATTAAAGCATGTAGAAAATATTAAAAAATATGGATTAAATCCAATTGTTGCTATAAACAAATTTACATCTGATACAGATAAAGAAATAGAGATTCTTAAAAAAGAATTGGAAGGAAAAGTAGAATTTAGTTTATTAGAAAATTGGGCAAAAGGTGGTATTGGAGCAAAAGACTTAGCAGAAAAAGTAGTAAAAATTTGCGAAAAACCTAAGAACTTTAAACCAATATATGAATTAAATTTATCTTTAGAAGAAAAAATTAAAAAAGTTGCAAAAGAAATTTATGGAGCAAGAGATGTAATATATTCTGATGAAGCAAAAGAAGAGTTAAATAAAATAAGAGATTTAGCCAAAGATATGCCAATATGTATTGCAAAAACACAATATTCTTTTTCAGATGATTCTAAAAATTTACTTTGCAAAGAACCTTTTGATATTCATATAAGTTCAGTAGAACTTAAAAATGGAGCAGAATTTGTAGTTGTAAAAACCTGCAAAATAATGACTATGCCAGGACTTCCAAAAGTTCCTGCTGCTGAAAATATAGATATTGATGATGATGGAAATATTGTTGGAATATTCTAAAGAAATAATAAAACAAAAGTATCTATCATTTTAAGATTAAAATAAAAGTATAAAGATTTAAAAGTATAAATTTATTAAAAAATAATAAACTTTAAATTGTATAAAAAATCCTTTTTTGGTAAAAATAATGCCAAGAAAGGATTTTTTATGAAAGTAAAAAGAAAAATTGGAATTTTATTAATTATATCAATAATGCTTTTTGTAAGTTATAACGTAGTAGTTAGAAATGCTGAAGTTTTAGCACTTTCAAAATATGGCTCAAGAGGAGAAGAAGTAAAACAAATACAAACTAAATTAAAAAGATGGGGATATTATTCAGGTAGTGTTGATGGAATATATGGAAGTCAAACTTTAGCAGCAGTTAAATTATTTCAAAAGAAAAATGGACTTACAGTAGATGGTATAGCAGGAACTAAAACACTTCAAGCAATGGGAATATTTAATTCATCAAATAGTTCTTCATCATCTAGTAGCAATGTAAGTTCAAGTAATCTTAATTTACTGAGTAGAGTAGTCTATGGAGAAGCTAGAGGAGAAAGTTATACAGGACAAGTAGCAGTTGCAGCTGTTGTTTTAAATAGAGTAAAATCAAGTTCTTTTCCGAATACAATATCTGGTGTAGTCTATCAATCTGGTGCATTTGACTGTGTATCTGATGGACAAATAAATTTAACACCAAATGAAACAGCAAAGAAAGCAGCACAAGATGCTTTAAATGGTTGGGATCCAACTTATGGTGCAATTTATTATTTTAATCCAGCAACTGCAACAAATAAATGGATATGGTCAAGACCAATGACAGTAACAATAGGAAAACATAGATTTTGTAAATAAAATAGAAAAAAATTCCAAAACATGAAGATTTTAAAATTCACAATATGAATAATATATAAAATTTTGCATAAACTAAAAATGTAAAACTAAAAGATAGGAGTAAAAGATATGAAAGTAATTGACAGAATAGCTTTAGTTTTAGTCATCATTGGCGCAATCAACTGGGGATTAATCGGATTCTTTGGTTTTAACTTAGTAGATAGCATATTCGGTACAATGAGTATGGTAAGTAGAATTATATATGCCTTAGTTGGACTATCAGGATTGTGGTCAATAAGATACTTTATGTATGATACACATGACTAATTTAAAAATGAATCTTAAGTATATTAGCTTAAGGTTCATTTTTTATAAAAATAAAAAAATACAAAGTAAAACTTAAAAATATTGCAAAAAATAGTAATGCAATAAAGCAAAAATCGTAAGAGTTTGTAAAACAATCGCTTGACAATAAAAAATAAAAGTTGTAACATTATAACATAAAATAAGAAAAGCAAATTGTAAAAGACTTTTAATATTATAAATAAAAAATAATTATAATATTATTTAAAAGATTATTATAAGAAATTAAATATTATCAAAAAAGAACAAAGAAATTTGTTCTTTTTAAATCTGTTTTTTACCATTTACATAAAATATAAGAAGGAGGAAAATATGATAAAGAAATTATCAAGTTATATTAAAGAATACAAAAAAGCAAGTATTTTAACACCATTTTTTGTAATTTTAGAAGTAATAATGGAAGTAATAATTCCACTACTTATGTCAAAAATTATAGATATTGGCATTCCAAATAGTGATATACATTACATATTAAAAATAGGAATATTACTTACAGTATCTGCAATTATGTCTTTAGCATTTGGTGTACTATCAGGTAGATTTGCTGCTAAAGCATCATCAGGTTTTGCTAAAAATCTAAGAAAGGCTATGTTTTATAAAATACAAGATTATTCATTCGAAAATATAGATAAATTTTCAACATCAAGCCTAATTACAAGATTAACCACTGATGTAACAAATGTTCAAATGGCATTTATGATGATAATAAGAATATTAGTTAGAGGACCAGTAATGCTTATTGCATCACTAATTATGGCATTTAGCATTAATGCAAAACTTTCTTGTGTATTTTTAGTATCAATTCCAGTACTAGGAATAGCACTATTTTATATTGCAATTAAAGCACATCCAAATTTTGAAAAAGTATTTAAGAAGTATGATAATCTAAATAGAGTAGTTCAAGAAAATGTTGGAGGAATTAGAGTTGTAAAAGCTTATGCAAATGAAAAACATGAAGAGGATAAATTTAAGAAAGTTAATAATGAAGTATATACATATTTTAAAAAAGCAGAAAAAATTATTGCGTTTAACAGCCCAATAATGCAATTTGTTGTATATTTTTCAGTACTTACAATTTCACTTCTTGGTGCTAAATACATAGTAGGTGGGACTCTTCAAACTGGTGAACTTTCAAGCTTAATATCTTATGCTTGGCAAATACTTATGAGTTTAATGATGCTTTCTATGGTTTTTGTTATGGTAGTTATGGCTCAATCATCTGCTGAAAGAATTATAGAAGTATTAGATGAAGTTCCAGCAATTAAAAACAAGAAGAATGCTATAAAAGAAATAAAGGATGGTTCTATTTCTTTTGAAAATGTAAGTTTTGCATATAGTGATGAAAAAGATCCTAATAAATATGCTTTAAAAGATATTAATTTAGAGATAAAATCAGGTGAAACTATAGGAATTATTGGTGGAACTGGAAGCTCAAAATCTTCACTTGTACAACTTATTCCAAGGTTATATGATGTAAGCATAGGAACAGTAAAAGTAGGCGGAATAAATGTAAAAGATTATGATTTAAAATCTTTAAGAGATAATGTATCAATGGTTTTACAAAAAAATGTACTATTTTCAGGAACAATTGCAGAAAACCTAAGATGGGGTAATGAAAATGCAGATGATGAAGAGTTAGAAGAAGTTTGCAAATTAGCACAAGCAGATAGCTTTATACAAGAATTTCCTGAAAAATATGATACATATATAGAGCAAGGTGGAACTAACGTATCTGGTGGTCAAAGACAAAGATTATGTATTGCAAGAGCACTACTTAAAAAGCCTAAAATATTAATATTAGATGATTCAACAAGCGCAGTGGATACTAAAACAGATAGTTATATTAGAAAAGCATTTAGAGAAAAAATACCAAATACTACAAAAATAATTATTGCACAAAGAGTATCTTCAGTAGAAGATGCAGATAGAATAGTAGTATTAGATGAAGGTAAGATTAGTGGAATAGGAACATCAGAAGAATTATTAAAGACAAATGAAATATATAGAGATGTATACAATACACAGATGAAAGGAGGAGATAATAATGAAAATAAAGCAGAATAACAACAAGAAAACAGCATCAGGCATAAATTTCAGTACAATTAAAAGATTACTTAAATATGTTACTGGAATATATAAACTTCAACTTGCAATAGTAATAATTAGTATTATAGTAAGCTCAGTTGCAAATGTACTAGGAATTCAATTTTTAAAAACTCTTATAGATAATTATATTACTCCTCTACTAGGTAGCCAAAATCCAGATTTTTCACAGCTTTATGTAGCAGTAATAAAAATGGGAATAGTTTATCTAATTGGTATTGTTGCAACATATTTATATAATAGGCTTATGATAAATGTATCTCAAGGTGTTTTAAGGCAAATACGCTTTGATATGTTTAATCATATGCAAACTCTTCCTATAAGGTATTTTGATACTCATGCTCATGGAGAGATAATGAGTACATATACAAATGATGTTGATACATTAAGACAGATGATTAGTCAAAGTATACCACAAGTATTTGCATCAGTAATTACTATGATTAGTATATTTGTATCAATGTTATTTACAAATGTATATTTAACTTTCATTGTTCTAGGAATGGTTGTTTTAATGATATTTATATCTAAATATCTAGGTGGAAATAGCTCTAAATATTTCGTAAGACAACAAGAAGATATAGGTAAAGTAAATGGCTACATTGAAGAAATGATGGAAGGACAAAAAGTAGTTAAAGTATTTAATTATGAAGAAAAGTCAAAAGAAAAATTTGATAAATTAAATGATGAACTTTGTGCAAGTTCTACAAATGCTAATATGTATGCAAATATTTTAATGCCTTGTATATTAAATATAGGAAACTTAGGTTATGTATTTATTGCAATTATAGGAGGAATACTTTCTGTAAATAACATAATTAGTATAGGTAGTATTGCAGCCTTCTTACAATATATCAAATCTTTCACAAACCCTATAGGTCAAGTTTCTCAGCAAATGAATTCAGTTATAATGGCATTAGCTGGAGCTAAGAGAGTATTTGATTTAATAGATGAAAAAGAAGAAATAGATGATGGATATGTAACACTTGTAAATGCTAAAGAAGAAAATGGCAAATTAATAGAAAGTAAAGAAAGAACAGGTATATGGGCTTGGAAACATCCTCATCATGATGGAAAAGTTACATATACTAAGTTATGTGGACATGTAGAATTTGAAAACGTTAACTTTGGATATACGCCTAATAAAATGGTACTTCATGATATTACCCTAGAGGCAAAAGAAGGCCAGAAGGTATCTTTTGTTGGTGCAACAGGAGCTGGAAAAACAACAATTACAAATTTAATAAACAGATTCTATGATATTGACGATGGAAAAATAAGATATGATGGAATAAACATTCAAAAAATAAAGAAAGAAGATTTAAGAAAATCTTTAGGTATGGTACTACAAGATACAAGTTTATTTACAGGAACTATAAAAGATAATATTAGATATGCAAATTTAAATGCTACTGATGAAGAAGTAATAGCAGCAGCAAAACTTGCAAATGCAGACCATTTTATAAGAAACTTACCAAATGGATATGATACAGTTATATCTGGAAGCGGAGAAGGACTTTCACAGGGACAAAGACAGCTTTTATCAATTGCAAGAGCTGCATTATATAACCCACCAGTATTAATACTAGATGAAGCAACATCAAGTATAGATACTCGTACAGAGCAAATTGTACAAAAAGGTATGGATGAACTTATGAAAGGAAGAACAGTATTTGTTATAGCACATAGATTATCTACAATAAGAAACTCAGAATTAATAATGGTTCTAGACCATGGTAGAATAATAGAACGTGGAGACCATAAAGAACTTATGGCTAAAAAGGGTATGTACTATGCATTATATACTGGAAAAATTGAAATTGATTAATTTTAGTAAAGATTTTTATGTAATTGATATAACAGAATATAGTCAACAATACTTGACAAATTTAAGAATAAAATGTTATTCTATTAATAGAAGATCGTACCTCGGATAACCTACGGGCCCGAGGTCAATTTTTTATTTAGCATAGGATTATATTTAATTAGAAAATATAAATATTGTAATGTACAAAATGGGATTCCCTAAAAATTATAAAAAGTTATTAAAAGTATAAAAATTAGCTGCTTGGACAACATAGTAAAAAAGGAGAAAACTATGTTTAAACCAACAGCTATTTATTTTGAAAAAAATAAAGAACTTACCTAACTCTTCCTACAAAATTTAGATTTGTAGATGACCTACTTAATTTAAATCATGAAGGAAGAATAATTATAAGGATGAGCGTAAATCCTGAATATATAATAAATAACGTCGAATTTGGGACATCAAGGCTTAAAGATAATAGAATATGGTATATAGTATAAATGTAAAAAGTATAATATATTTTTATTTGATGGGTGAACTGTAAAAGTAAAATATAATTAGAAAAAGTAATTTCTAGTTACCGAGAAAAAGCTATTTGAAAGCAAATAA
>CALXWV010000019.1 GCA_944392515.1 uncultured Clostridia bacterium | reverse complement strand
CTAATTATTTTTTTATCTCCTATAAAATTAAATATATCTTTTTTACCCCAAGTATGATTTCCCATTGTTATAACATCTATATTTAATGACTTAAGTTCATTAAAGATCTTTGTAGTCATTCCCATACCACCTGCAACGTTTTCACCATTAACTATAGTAAAATCTATGTTTTCTGCTTCTTGAAGATCTGGTAAAACTTTTTTTAACTTTTCTAACCCAGTTTCTCCTACCAAATCTCCTACTGCTAATATCTTCATTTTTTCCTCCTGCCAAATTTTTAAACATTTTACCTTTACATTATAACATCTAATATAAAATTTTACTACTATATTATATAAAAAATAAAAATAAACAAAAATCGTAAAAATAATTAAAAAAATTCATATATTAAACATAATCATTTTTATTTATTATTTAATAAAAAAGAACCCAATTATTAGATTTATTTATCTAATAATTTAGGCTCTTTTTAATCTTTAGATTTTATTTTGCAAAATCAATTACTCTTTTTTCTCTAATCATATTAATTTTTATTTGTCCTGGGTAGTCCATTTCATTTTCAACTTTTTCTGCAATCTTTCTAGCCATAATAGTCATTTCATCATCAGATATTTTGTCTGGTTTAACTATTATTCTTATTTCTCTACCTGCTTGTATAGCATAAGATTTTTCAACTCCATCAAATGAATCAGCAATTGATTCAAGTTGCTCTAATCTCTTGATATATGCATCTAGAGTTTCTCTTCTTGCTCCAGGTCTTGAAGCAGATATTGCATCAGCTGCTTGTACTAAATATGCTTCTGGTGTTTGTGGTTCTACATCACCATGATGTGCTTCTACTGCATTTATTATTTTTGGATCTTCTTTATATTTCTTAAGAACTTCTACACCTATTTCTACGTGTGTTCCTTCCATATCATGATCTAGTGCTTTACCAATATCATGAAGTAGTCCTGCTCTTCTTGCAAGTTTAGTATCTAATCCTAATTCATCTGCCATAATTCTAGCTAGGTTTGATACTTCAATAGAATGGTTAAGTACATTTTGACCATAACTTGTTCTGTATTTAAGCTTTCCAAGAAGTTTTATAATATCTGGATGAAGATTTAGTACTCCAGTTTCCATTGCAGCTCTTTCACCTTCTTCTTTAATGGTTTTAGCTACTTCTTCTTTAGCCTTTTCAACCATTTCTTCAATCTTGGCTGGATGTATTCTTCCATCATCAATTAACTTTTCAAGTGCAATTCTTGCAACTTCTCTTCTTAGTGGGTCAAATCCAGAAATAACAACAGCTTCAGGTGTATCATCAATAATGAAATCTACCCCAGTTAGAGTTTCTAAAGCTTTTATATTTCTACCTTCTCTACCAATTATTCTGCCTTTCATATCATCATTTGGAAGAGCAACTATTGAAACAGTTGATTCAGAAGTATGGTCTGCAGCACATTTTTGTATAGCATATGTTATAACATTTTTTGCTGTTTCATCAGACTTTTCTTTGATATCCTCCTCCATTTTTTTGATTCTTTCAACTTTTTCAGTTGTTAGTTTTTCATCAACTTTGGCTAATAATTGTTGTTTTGCCTCATCAACAGATAATCTTGCAATTCTTTCCAACTCGTCTAATTGTGAGTCTTTAAGTTTTTGAACTTCATCCTTTTCTTTTTCAATTTCATCTTCCCTTTTGTCTAATTGTTTTTCTCTTTGTTCTGCTGAATAAAGTTTCTTTTCAAGATTTTCTTCCTTTTGCATTAATCTTTTTTCTTGTAATTGAATATCACTTCTTCTCTCTCTAATCTCTTCTTCTAACTCATTTCTAGAGTTAATAATTTGCTCTTTTGCCTTAACAATTTCTTCCTTTTTAGCATTTTCAGCTTCTCTTTGTGCATCTTCTCTTATTTTTTTTGCTTCTAATTCTGCACTCTTGATTTGTTTTTCTGCTGAATTCTTTCTTACTATATATCCTATAAATGAAAAAATCACTGCTGAGACTAGAAAGACTATGATATACATTGCAATTTCCATATCATACACCTCTTTCTATTAAATTTTCAATGTTCAAATATATATAATTTATAAATATATTCTTCCTATATTATTTTATTATTATTATGTGAATATGTCAAGAGAAAAATATATTTTTAATTATATGCACTATTTTTCGTGGATTTCACATATACTTAATACTTTAAAGACAAAAAAATAATATATGTTTTTAGCATATATTATTTTCTTTATTTTATGCTCTTGGATGAGCATTTTTATAAATATCTTTTAATCCTGGATCTTGAAATTGTGCGTATACTTGTGTTGAAGATATATCTGAATGTCCAAGCATTGCTTGTATAGATTTTAAGTCTGCTCCATTTTGAAGTAAATGTGTTGCAAATGAATGTCTTAAAACGTGTGGTGTAATATCTTTTTCAATATGAGCTTGTTCTTTATAATATTTAACTATTTTCCAGAAGCCTTGTCTTGTAAGTCTTGAACCATTTACATTAACAAATAATGCTTTATTATTTTCATCTTTTATTAAAATTGGTCTTGCTTTATCTATGTATTCTCTTAATGCTTTTTCAGCAAGCGCACCAAGTGGTATTGTTCTTGATTTTTTACCATTTGAGCAAGTAACTGTGTCTTCATTAAAATTAATATCATCTATATCTAAATCAATAATTTCTGTAACTTTCATACCTGTAGCATAAGCAAATTCTAGCATTGCTTTATCTCTAGTTCCCTTTAAATCTACATCTTTAGGTTGATCAAGTAATAACTCAACTTCATCTGATGTAAGTACACAAGGAACTCTCTTTTCTATTTTAGGAGATTGTATTGATACTGTTGGGTCATTTTTAGCTTTCTTTGTTCTAAGTAAAAATTGATAAAAAGACCTAATTGATGCTAAGCTTCTTGAAGCTGTTGAAGTCTTTTTCCCTTCTTGTTGTAATTCTTTTAAATAATTCTTAATATCTTCTTCTTTAGCTTTAGCAAAATTGATGTTATTCTTCATAACATAGTCTTTAAATTGCATAATATCTCTTCTATAAGATTGTAGAGTATTATTTGACAATTTTTTATCATTTTGTAAGAATTCTAAAAAAAGTTTAATCTGTTTATCCATTTTTGCTCCCCTATTCTTATATATTTAATAATTGTTTACTTAAACTTATTATGTTATATCAAATTATTTAGAAAAAGTAAAGACTTTTTATAGATAATTTACAATACTTATTAATAAATTACTACTTATATATGTTTCTACAAGTGACCTTACTGCCATCATAGCAAGCATTATAAGACAAAATACTGTATGTCTTATAATTTCTATTTTTATATTTTCTTTTCTTCTATCTTTTATTATTGATTTATATAAATTGATTCCGCTTACAGCAACAGCTAGCATACATGGTATTAAAATTATATTATGTATAAGCATTGAAGATAATACAAAAGCTATTCCTTTTCCGGTACCTAATGACAAAACAACAGAAGAAATAGTGTATCCCATACAAAAGCCTTTATATCCAATCATTCCATAAACTATAGGTATTCCTATAACTGTTGAACTCATGAACCATAAAATAATTACTAAAAATAGATTATTTGAAAAAGAACTTTTAAGTAATTTGAAATAATCTAATTTAGAACCGTCTTTTAGTTCTGTTACAAAATTATTTATATAACTGGTTATTTCTTTTTCTTGCTCAGTAGAGGAATTATTTACTACAATTAATCCAATAATTAATCCTAATAAAAAAATTATTATTAGAATAAAATATGTTTTTACATTTCTAGTTATATGTTCCTCTATAACTCTCTTAATATTTCTCACTTTAATTCCTCCTAATACATAATATGTATGAATTAAAAATGAGAAATAGAACTTGTTTTATCCTATTTGTACTTTTCCATATACTCCGCCTCCACCGGCATGTATATGCATCTCACCTTTTCTTGCACTATCTATTATTTCAGCTTGTTTTGCTCCAATTAAACCTTCAATATCATCTTTTGCAATTTTATGAAGAATAGTCATCTCTGTTCCAAAATTTGATAATAATTTTTCAATTGTTTTACCACCTACTCCTGGCATGAATCCAAGAGGAATTTGGTAATTGTATTTTGGTCTAAAACTTGGAGATGTAGATTTTTGATCTTTTATTATTTCTATTCTATCATAAACACCCATTGTTATATTTGTTCCACCACATTTATCGCAAACTGTTGCTGGTGGTGGTGTTTCAATAGAACAGTTGCAATCTTCACAAAAGCTTCTATTGTATTTTCCAAGCTTTGGGTCTAGTCCATAATTTGCTAATACTTTTCTGCCATCTTCCATTTTAATAGCTTTCATAATCTCTTTAAAGCTAATATTTTCTACTAATAATTTATTATATTCTCTAGCTATTTTTGGAAGAGAATGAGCGTCTGAATTAGTAATAAAGTTTTTATTTGCAAGCTCACTAATTTCATCTGCAATATATGTATCTGCACTTAAACCAAGTTCAACCGCAAAAATTTTATCATATTTTTCTTTAAAGATTCTAGATAATCTCTCTGTGCAGTTTCCATAGTAACTTTTAAATGGTGTAAATATATGAGCTGGTATTAATACACCATTATACTTTTCTACAATATCTATTAATTCATAACCTGAAACATTTGATTTTTGAGTACTTAAAGTAATATTATGAATATGTGTAGACATTTCTTTTGAAAAGCCTTTTATATCTTTTAAAGTTGGAAAATAACATAAATTATGAGCTGAGCCTCTTTTTCCATCTTCTCTTATTTCAGTAGTTTCAACTTCACTACCTAATATAATACAGATTTTATCTTTGTAGATTATTCCACCATCTTCTATTTCGTAAGCTTCTCCTGTTTTTAAAAAGTTTTCAATATCTTCAATAACATAAGGAGATGCACAGTCTATAATTCCTACAACATCTATTCCTTTTCTTTCAAAACATTCTTTAGCTATATTTGCAAAGTTTAATGACTTTGCTGCTGTTATTTTTATTGGTTTTCCATTTTCGCTTCTTCCTATGTGTACATGTAAATCTGCAAATATTTCGTTCATTTTTAGTCCTCTCTAATTTTATTATATATTAGAAATTTATTAAACCTTATAATTCTAAATCATCTTTATCATCCATAGCTGGTCTTTGTCCTTCTTGCCAAGCCTCCATTATGGTGGAAACCTCTGGAACTGTAGGTTCCTGTACTTTTGAGCTGGTTTCAATACTTTGATTCTTATTTAATTTTCCTGCTAATTTTTCATATTGATTCTTAGCTGCAGCAATTCCTCGTGAAGTATCTCCAACTGGAAGTTCTTTAAATTCATCTGCCATTTCATCTATACTCATAAAAAACGCCTTACCTTTCTATCTATATTCTTTTAAGCTTCTACTTTATCCACAAAATTAACAAATTCTAAAAATTTATCTAGATATTTATTATATTTGCCTTTTAAATTTCTATACTTTAGTAGTACTGCCGCTTCATCAGATTTAAATCCCACTCTTTCTGGTCTATTTAATAGCATACCACCAAATTGATCAGTAAGTTCTATAATATCACTTTCAGGTTCTCTGTTATCTTGAATTGTATATCTATTAACTCCTTCACAAATTCTACAAAATCTTTCACTGAATCCCAATTTTGAAAGGTACTCAGCACCTCTTTTTGCATAAGAACGTATGTCATCTAAATCTGTTGCATTTTCTTTTTTCATACAATCACATAAAAGCCTAGCTGTAATAACTAAGTTTTCGTCAATCTTTTCTTCTGGATAATTTTCTCTTAAATAGTCTAAAAACAGCTTAGTTAAAAGTGTCTTAAAAACAACTGTATTATCATAAAAAATACCCGTTTTCTTTTTTAAATAATACATTATCTCCATTTTTTTAAGCCAATCTTTTTCGCTTAACATATAAGACGCAAATGTTTCTCCTTCCATTTTGCTTCCTCCTCTTTGGTAAAATTATATTTCATGATGTACTTTTTTTCAATCTTTGTAACAGAAATGTAATATTTATTTTATAAATTTATTTATTCTATTTTTATAAATGATAGATTATTTTAATTCATTATTACATTAAAATTAAACCTTTTGTATAATCTAAGCCTGCTTTAGATTCTTTTTTATATCCAAGTGTATAAATATCTGTAGCTCTTTTATCTATTTCTAATATTCTTTTTATTTTTCTATTTTTATTACTTCTTTCAAACTTTTTAAATGAAGTAATTACTTTTGCTTTGCTATTTATTTGTGAAAGTAGCATTTTTCCATTTTCTGAGCAACCTAAAACTCTTATATATGGAATAATCTTTTTAGAGATCTCCATATCTTTTTTAGTTATTCCAAGTAATGCGTAAAGTAGTATTCTTTGTACTCTCGTTTGAGTGTATCTTTTTGATTTTATTTTATTTATAAGCTCTATTAGATTGTTTGTTTTATTTGATGCATCTTTAATTAGATATTCTAGTCCTTCACTTACATCTGGTAAATTTGCAATTTCTTTTACAGTCATACTTCTCAATTTATATATGATTTCATTGTTATATGCAGTTATATCTAATACAAATGTCCCTTGTCTTATATTATTTAAAAGTAAGCTATAAGTTTTAGCAGGTACTACCTTTCTTACTTCTTCTAATTGGTTATGTAACAGCAAATTTCTTATTCCTGTTGCGCTAGCATATTCATCAATTATTTTTGTACTATTATAATATACTTTTTCTCTTTTTACTCCAATTGGTACTAAATTGCTTTTTTGTTTTTTCAATGCTTTTAAATATTCTATTGCCAATATATTATTAGAACCTTTTAATACGTTTGCATATCTTTTTATATCATTTAGGTACATCATAAGAGCATTTTCTCTTGCTTTTGGAAATGAATTTCCTTTACTTAATTCATGTTCTAAAATAGCTTTATACTCAGGTGGTTCAACATATAAAACATTTGCAATATTATTAAGTGTAGATATATCATCTGTTTCCATTCCAAAAGAAATAGAATCAACTATTCCTAAAGTTTTTAATATTTTTACAGCACCATTTGCAAAATTTTCAGCACTAGATATACTATAAATAGTAGGTAGTTCTAATACTAAATCTACTCCTCCATTTAGAGTCATCTTTGTTTTTTCCCATTTATCTACTACTGATGTATTTCCTCTTTGAGTAAAGTTACCAGTCATAACAGCCACCACAAAATCTGCACCTGTTAGTGCTTTTGTATTTTGTATATGATAACTATGTCCATTATGAAATGGATTATATTCTGCTATTATGCCTACTACTTTGCTCACTTTAAAGTACTTCCTTTCAATATTTTTAAATGTTCTTTATATTTTTTAATCACTCATCTATTGAACCTTTTATATTTTACTGATATAATATCACAAACTTTACATTTTAGCAATAATTGTAAAGTTATATTTTAGTCAAATTATAATGGTAATCTTTAGATATGTTATTTTAATATGATAACTAATTAAATATTTATTATAATTTTGCAAAGGAAGGTATTTTTATGGAAAAAGTTACAATATATACAGATGGAGCTTGCTCTGGTAACCCTGGTCCTGGAGGTTGGGGTGCAATACTTATGTATAATGGGAATAAGAAAGAATTATCTGGTGGAAATAAAGATACAACTAACAATATAATGGAAATCACTGCTGTACTAGAAGCTCTTAAAGCTCTTAAATTTCCTTGTGAAGTAGATTTATATAGTGATAGTGCTTATGTAGTAAACTGTTTTAATCAAGGTTGGATATATAACTGGCTAAAAAAGGGTTGGAAAACAGCTAGCGGAGAACCTGTAAAAAATAGAGAATTATGGGAAGAATTGTATAACTTAACTAAGACTCATAAAGTTACTTTTCATAAAGTAAAAGGACATGCAGATAATGAGTTTAATAATAGATGTGATGAATTAGCGAGAAATGCTATTGATAGTGTAAGATAATTATTATAGTGAATTATAAGATATAAAACTTGCATTAATTATCATATTTAGATAGAAAGGATTTATTATGCGTATAGGAATAGATATTGATGGAACATTAACAGATATAGAAAAATTTCAATTAGACTTCGGTTCTAAGTTTTTTTCAGAATATAATAAATTTATTGTAAATCCTAATGGATATGAATCAGCTGAAGTATTTAATGTAGATGATAAACTTGATAATAAATTTTGGGATAAATACTACTTTGACTATCTAAAAAATGAACCTATAAGAAGATTTGCACATGAAATAATAAAGAAACTAAAAGATGAAGGAAATGAGATTTATATTATTACTGCAAGACGTGGTGGAAATACTATTAGTGATGAAGAAAATAAAAATCTTACTAAAGCTTGGCTTGATAAAAACGACGTAAAATATGAAAAATTAATATTTTCTCCAGAAGAAAAATTAAATACTTGTTTAGAAAATAAAATTGATATTATGGTTGAAGATAAACCTACAAATATAAATATAATATCTACAAAAATTCCTGTTATTTGCATTAATGCTGGATACAATCAACATTGTAAAGGAAATAATATTTATAGAGCATATTCATGGTATGATGTTTATCATAAGATAAAAAATATAATATAAAAAGGAAGTAATTAATATGGAAAAATATTTAGATAAAGTTAATAATGAAATTAAAAATTATTTTAAAATATTAGAACCTAATTTTCCAGAATGGTTAAATGAATATATAAATACTAAAGAATTGTTAAAACAACAATATATAAGTATTACTTGTGGAACAATTTATTCTAATCTATTTGAAAGTGATTTTTTCTTTTCAAGTTTAGATCATTCTATTGCAGTTTCCCTAATTATATGGCACTTTACGCATAGTAAAGTTCAAACTCTATCTGGCTTATTTCATGACATTGCCACACCCGTATTTAAACATTGTGTTGATTTCTTAAATGGAGATTATATGTCACAAGAATCAACAGAAGATTTAACTACAGATATTATAAAAAATTCTAAGGAAATAATGGATTTATTAAAAAGGGATAACATTGATATATCACAAGTGGATAATTACCACCTATATCCTATTGCAGACAATGATACTCCTAAATTATCTTCAGATAGATTAGAATATTCTTTATCTAATGCTTTATTTACATACAATCTATTAGATTCTGAAAAAATCAAAGAAATTTATAAGGATATAGAAATTCAAAAAAATGAAGAAAATGAAATTGAACTAGGATTTAAGACTAAAAGTATAGCTAGAAACTTTGTAAAAGTCACGAGTAAATTATCTATTATATATCGTGAGGATAGAACTAGATATTCAATGCAGCTTATTGCTGACATAATAAAAGCATTAAATACTGATGGTAAAATATCTAAAAAAGACTTATATACTTTAAAAGAAAGTGAAGTTATAGAACTAATAGAAAATTCTAAATATAAAGAAATATTTGATATATGGAAAAAGGCTAAAAAAATAAAAGTATCTAAAGAAGAACCTTTTAACGTATATTATGTTCATCACGGAGCTAAAGTACGATATATTGATCCTTTATTTAATGGAAAAAGAATCTCTAAATCTTGTAAAATAGCTAAAAATATGATAGATAAAAATTTATCATATGATATGAGTAATTATGTTTATCTTGATGGAATTAAATTTTAAATAAAATATTGTAACTTAAATATTTGACATAATATATAAAATATGTTATAATACGTTTATAGGGTGATTATACCTTATGTAATCGGGAACATCTAATTTTGGACAGATGATTTGTTACGATAGATAATAGGCACGATCTCACTTTGGGTAACCTGCAAATGCAGAAAAAATATTCCATATAGAGATACGTACATTGCCGAGATACACTATGCGTAACATTCCCAAAAAGTTTGAGGGTAGTCCAACCCTCAAAAGGAGAATCATGTAGCTAAACTAGCTGACTCCTAATTTAGGGGACCAGATTTCTGGTCCCCACCTTTTTTTTCTTTAGATAATCAACATATATACTTTTACTAATTGGAGCCTACAACGGGAATCGAACCCGTGACCTCAGCCTTACCAAGGCTGCACTCTACCTACTGAGCTATATAGGCATATATATTCTAAACTGCTCAAATTAGCAGTTTAGTTTTTTATTTCTTATTAATTATATGTATACTTATTTTATTTTTATCTTTTTCAAGAAATCATTTCATTTCCTAAGTTTTTTATTGTTTTCTTTCTAATCCTCTGTATTGCATTATCTATAGACTTTACTGGAGATTGTAATTCTTCAGCAATTTGTAAATATGATTGCCCTTCTATAAATTTTGCAAGTACTTGCTTTTCAAAATCACTTAAGGATTCTGATATGGTTTTTTCTATTGTTTTATAATATTCATTTTTAGTAACTGTATCTAATGGGTCTTCTACTGGGTTTGCATCTAACACCTCTATAAGTTGTCCTTCTTCATCTCCATCTTCATTTTCATAATTTGATGAATTTAAAGACAAATATGAATTAAGTGGCATATGTTTTTGCCTATTAGATCCTTTAATAGCTGTAATTACCTGTCTTTCAATACAGAGATTTGCAAATGTTTTAAATGAATTCTGCTTTTCTATGTCAAAATCTCTAATAGCCTTATAAAGACCAATAAGACCTTCTTGAACTATATCTTCTTTTTCAGCTCCATTTAAGTAATATTTACTTACTTTCATATTCACAACATCTTTGTATTTGTTAATTAAGAAATCCAAAGCTGCCTTATTTTGTGCTTTTGCTTTTTTAACAATTTCTTCATCAGTCATGTCTTCGAATATTTCTTTTGAAAAGAAAACGTTGCCATTTGTCATTATAAATGTATACCTCCAATGTTTTACCTCTGTATTATATTGATAAAAAGGCTTAATGTCAATAATTTTTATAAAATAAGTTTTTAAATTTTGCTTTTTAAATTAATTTATTAAATATTTTAAATTATTTCTGTTTTTATTGAGTTTTTAGGTATTTTATGCTATTATTTGTAAGTGTTAATGTAAATTATAATACAGAGGTTTATAGGTAAATCCTAAATGAAAAATCTAAATATTTTGTAAGGAAATGATTATATGGCATTTGACGGTATAGTTTTAAATAAAGTAGTAAATGAATTACAAGCACTTAAAAATGGTAAAGTTAATAGAATTTATGAGCCTAATAAAAATGAGCTTTTATTTAGTATTTATGCAAATGGAAAAACATATGCATTAAATATAAATATAAGTGCAGATAATTATAGATTAAATTTAACGACAAATGAAAAGCCTAATCCTTTTGTTGCTCCTAATTTTTGTATGCTTTTAAGGAAATATCTTATTAATTCTAAAATTAATAAAATATATACAAATGGCTTAGAGCGAATTTGTTTTATTGAATTTGAATGCTTTAATGAAATGAATGATAAGATTTATAGAACACTAATTATTGAACTTATGGGCAAATATAGTAATGTAATTTTAGTAAATGCTGAAAATACAATAATAGATGCTTTAAAAAGATTTGATAGTGAATCAGAAAATTCTACTTCTAGAAGTATTATGCCAGGCAGAAAATATATATTTCCTAAATCAGAAAAGCAAGATTTTTTAAGTTTAACTAAAAAAGATTTTTATAATTTATGTATGCAATCAGATAAACATACATTAGATACTCTTCTTCCTTCTCTTTTTACTGGAATAAGTAAATTATTTATTCAAAGTATATTAGAAGAGCTAAAATTATCTAATACAGTTTCTGAATCTAGCTTAAAAGAAATTTATACATATATAAATGAAATTTTAAATAGTGATGATTGCATATGTAAAAACTATAAAAATAATTATACTGTTTTTAAGGCAAATAAAGATGGTGATTCTAATAATTTACTTGATAGCCCTTTTCAAATAAATTTCTTTTTAGATGACTTCTATTTTCAAAAATCACAGGAAGATATTTTTAAGAATTATAGAAATAATTTATTAAAAATAATAAATGGAACATTAGATAAAATTACTAGAAAATTAGATAATATAAATTCTAAAATAGAAGCTTGCAAAGATATGGATAAATATAAAACTTATGGAGAATTACTTATAGCGAATATTTATAGAATTGACACTTTAAAAGTCTCTCAAAACTTTGTAGAAGTAGAAAATTATTATGATAATAACAACCTAATTCAAGTTCCTATTAATAATGAGCTTTCTACATCTCAAAATGCCGAAAATTACTTTAAAAAATATAATAAGCAAAAGAATACCTTAGAGATTGTAAATGCTCAGAAAAAGGATTCTGAAAAGGAATTAGACTATTTAGGAAGCTTAATATATGAATTAGATAATGCAAAAGATTTAGATTCAATAAATGAAATATACAATGAAATTTCTGAAAATATATTATTTAATGATAATACTTCTTTGAAAGCTAATTCAAGGAATCAAAGCAAGGAAAATAAAAAAGAAACTTCTAGTATAGATAATTATATAAGAATGAATATAGATGGTTATACAGTTTTAATTGGTAAAAATAATAGACAGAATGATTATTTAACATTGAGGGTTGCAAATGATAATGATTATTGGTTCCATACTAAAGATATACACGGTAGTCATTTAATACTTCGCTGTAATGGTGATATGCCAAAGATGGATACTATTATAAAATGTGCCAAAATTGCAGCATATTATAGTAAAGCTAAATTTTCTTCTAATGTACCTGTAGATTATACATTAGTTAAATATGTAAAAAAGCCAAATGGTGCTGTACCAGGATACGTTATTTATACCAATCAAAAAACAGTTAATGTAGAACCAAGTTCAGGAATTGGCATGTGATTTTCATCTGATTTTCCATCTGGGACGGACCTTTTTGAAAAATACCTTAGATTTCACATTTAAAAGGAATTTTGCTAAAGTATTTTTCAAAAAGGTCCGTCCCAAAAGTAAAATTTATTCAGTTGGATGCAAAAAATTATTTATATCTTCATCTTTTCTTAGTTCATCTGTTAAAAACATTTCTGCTCTTTTGTCTTGCTTTATTGCAGCCATACCTATCTCTTTATCCCCTCTTAATCTTTTGCTTGCATATTTTAGTATTAAGCCTTTATTTGTAACTGCAGCTAAAACTACATCTTTATCATCTCTTAATTCTTTACTTGCATAATATAGAAGTTGTCCATCTTGAGAAACTGCTTTTAATACTAAGTCTTTATCTTCAAATAATTTGTTTGAAGCATAGGCTAATACCCAACTTGCTTTATCTTTTAAAGCTTGAAGCATAAATTCTTTATTATCTGCATTTGCTTCTGCATCTTCAATTTGGTATTCTTTTTCTTCCTCTTCTTCCATTTTATATTTTCTCCTTAAACATAAATACTATTAAACATTTACCCTTTATCTTGCTTATACTCTAACTCTTCCATATAAGGGAACATTTGCTTGATTGCTTTAGTTGTAATCATTGCTTTTACTGGTACAGGATTTTTGCTCATTTGCTCGACTAATTCTTGCATATAACAAT
Organism: uncultured Clostridia bacterium; assembly: GCA_944392515.1. GTDB lineage: Bacteria > Bacillota > Clostridia > TANB77 > CAG-508 > CAG-793. The sequence goes on along the minus strand of CALXWV010000019.1, from coordinate 12,930 downwards.
TATCTCTAACTTTGTAGACCATATATCTATTTCTTACATAGTTAAATAAAATTTTATATCCATCATCTAAATCCTCTGAGAATCTTTTAAATGTATATTTGCCATCCATATTGAAATGTTTATCTCCTTTATTTTTTTCTAATTAACTTTTTATAAATTTATTTTTGTATTTATAAAATTGCTTAAATTATTTAATAATTATTTTATCATATCTTCAAATTCTTCTTCACTAATAATTTGAACTCCTAACTTTTGAGCTTTATCTAGTTTACTTCCTGCATCTTCTCCTGCAAGTACATAATCTGTTTTCTTAGATACACTAGATGATGTCTTTCCACCCATTTTTTCTATTATATCACTAGCTTCTCCTCTAGAATATTTTGAAAGTGAACCTGTAAGTACAAAAGTTTTTCCTTCAAATCTATTATCTATTTGCTCTTCTTGATGTTTAGTATTAACTCCAGCTTTTACTAATCTATTTACTAAATCAATAGTTTGGTCTTCTCTAAAGAAAGTATATATACTTTCTGCTATAACTTCCCCTATATCATCTTTAGAAGTTAAATCAATTACTGTGGCATTCATTAAATTTTCTAATGAACCATATTTTCTAGCAAGTACTTTTGCTAATTTTTTACCAACATGTCTAATTCCAAATGCAGAAATTAAATTTTCTAAATCTCTATTTTTACTTTCATTTATTGCATTTATTAAGTTTTCTGCAAACTTTTTACCATTTTTCTTAAGAGATGCTACGTCATCTACAGTTAAAGTGTATATATCTGCAATATCTTTAATAAGCTTATTATCTAATAATTGCTCTACTATTTTATATCCAAGACCTGCTATATCCATTCCATCATCTGATGCAAAATGTACAATATTTCTTAAAGCTTTAGCACTGCACTCTATACCTGTGCATCTAATTGCTGATTCGCCTGGCTCTCTTACAGCAGGTGCTCCGCATACAGGGCATACTTTTGGCATCTCAAAATCTTTTTCTTTTCCTGTTCTTTTATCTTTTAATACATCAACTACTTCTGGAATTACATCACCTTGTTTTTGTATTACAACTATGTCTCCTATTTTTAATCCTTTTTCTTTTATAAAGTCTTCATTATGTAATGTTGTTTTAGAAATTGTCGATCCTGCAACTTTTACTGGTTCTAATATAGCCATAGGAGTAATTACACCAGTTCTACCTACTTGGCATACTATATCTTTTAATACAGTTTCTTTTTTCTCTGGTGGATATTTATATGCAATAGCCCATTTTGGAACTTTAAAAGTAGTACCTAATTCTTCTCTAAATTTTAAATTATCTACTTTAACAACTGCTCCATCTATTCCAAAGGTTAGTTCTTCTCTTCTATCTCCAATTTCTTTTATAGCTTCTACCGCTTCATCTATATTTTTACATAATTTTCTAAATGGTACAACATTAAATCCTAAGTTGGCTAAAAAATTTAATTCTTCCCAATGTGAATTAAAAGTAGTTCCATCAAATTTTTGTACATTAAATATATAGATATCTAATGGTCTTTCTGCTGTTATTTTACTATTTAATTGTCTTAAAGAACCTGCTGCTGCATTTCTTGCATTTGCAAAAAGAGATTGTCCTAATACTTCTCTTTCTTCATTTAAGGCCTCAAATTCTTTTTTACCAATAAATACTTCTCCTCTTACAGTAATATCTAATGGCTCTTTTAGTTTATGAGGAATTGATTTTATTGTTTTTACATTTGGAGTTACATCTTCACCAACTAAGCCGTCACCTCTTGTTGCACCTTGAACTAAAATTCCTTTTTCATATTTTAGTGCACAAGATAAACCGTCTATTTTTGTTTCAACACAATAGTTAGTTTCTTCATTAAATTCTTTTTCCTTTTCTTTGATTCTTTTATCAAAATCATATAATTCTTCAAAAGAAAAGATATCTTGCAAACTTTGAAGAGGTACTTCATGAGTTACTTTTGCAAAGTCTTCTTTTACATGTCCACCTACTTTTTGTGTTGGTGAATCAGGTGTTATAAGTTCTGGATGTTCTTTCTCTAGGCGTTTTAACTCATTCATAAGCATATCATATTCATAATCTGATATTTCTGGTTTATCTTCATCATAATATTTTTTTGAATGATAATTTATCGTTTTACGTAATTCTTCTATTCTTTCTTTAGCTTCCATTTTTTCTTTACAGATGTTAGGAATTAACTAACACTCTCTCCTTTTTTATAAAATTTATATTTTAATGGCTAAATATAATATTTAGCCATTAATACTTATTTTTAAAACTTTTTCATTTTAAATTTTATGTACTTATTTTTTCTTTGCATCTTTAAACAAGTCTTTTCCACCTTTTAAGTACTCATATCCTGAGAATATTGTAGCTACAGTGCAAATTATCATAAGAATTGTAGTTACTAAGTTTAATGCAAAAGGAATCATATCTAATTGTTTAGTAAATATTGCTCCAAATCCATTAATATCTACAAATGATAATATTATTGCTATCATTTGAGTAACTGTTTTTAATTTTCCCCATACACTTGCTGCAATTACTTTTCCGTTTTGTTCTACTGCAATTAATCTATATCCTGAAACAGCAAATTCTCTAGTTATAATTATAATTGGAATCCAAGCTGGTAGTCTATTTTCTCCAACTAATATAAGCATTGCTGAAACTACTAATATTTTATCTGCAATAGGATCTAAAAACTTTCCAAAGTTAGTAATTTCATTATTCTTTCTAGCTAAGTATCCATCTAATTTATCTGTAATAGATGCTATTATAAATATTATATCCATTATTATAAATGTAAGAGGTACCCCAAAAACATCTACTGGTATATTAATTAAAGAAAATATAACCATTATTGGTACTAAAATTATTCTAAATATAGTTAATTTGTTAGGTGTATTCATTATTAATACATTCCTTTCATAGTTGCTATTTATTATTTATATAGTTTCATCAATTAAATAGAAGTAAAATATTACTATATTTATTCTATTCAACATTATTTTCAGTTACTAATTCATTTGAAACTGTATTTTCATTATTCACTTGATTTTCAGCTTGTTTTTCTTTTACAGCATTATCTAACTCATCTATTAAGCTTGTTAATGTTTGCATATCTTCTCCAAATAGTTTCCAATCATTATTACTACTTGAATTCTTAACATTATTATTAGCTTTTATAATCTCATTAATTAAATCATCAACATTATCTGGATTTGGTATCTCGATATTTCCTGCTGACTGAGATAATAAATTTGTAAGAGCTTCATCTAGGTTATTTCCTATAGCTATCTTATTTCCTGATGCTACAATTAGTCTTTTTAAAGTTGGTTTTTGTTCTGTTGTTTCATTTAACAATTGTTGATAAATAGGTTCTACATATAATATTGTATTGTTAATTGGAACAGCAATTAAATTTTTAGTAATTTTTGTTCCACTTACATTCAAACTTGCAATATCTGTAGACATTGTTCCATCTTGATTTATTTGAGTCTCTATTTGCATTGGTCCTAATACATTACTATCTGATGGGAATTCATATACTTTAAGTTTAGCTTCCCCATTTTCATAAGTTCCTACCATATATGAAATCATATTTTGTTTTCCATAAGGTGTAAATGGTATTACTAATCCTAATGTTTCATTTTCAGAACCTGCTGGTTTTACCATTGTATAATAACTTTCCATTTTTGTAGTTTTTCCTGTATTATTAGATTCTGCTATTTTCCAAATATCATTTCCTCTATATAATACTTCTGGCTGAATATTGTGGTATTTTTGCATAACTTCTGCTTGAATATCATACAAATATTTAGGATATACAAAATGTTTGCTAATATCTTCTGGTATTTTTTCGTCTTTAGATTCAAATAATCCTGGATACATATTGTTATATGCCATAACAATAGGATCTGTTCTATCTGTAATATAGAATTTCATTGTACCATCAAATGCATTTACTATAACTTTAACTGAATTACGAATATAGTTCATTTTTTGTCCATCTTCCAAATCTAATTGTTGAGAAAATGGATAACTATTTGATATTGTATATGCATCTATTACCCAGTATTGATTTCCTAAATCATCAATTACTAAATATGGATTTTCATCATATGTTAGATAAGGCATAATTATTTTTGCTCTTTCTAAAATGTTTCTATTGATAATTATTTTGCTATTTCTATCTACATTACCTGAAAATGCTAATTGCAAATCTCCTTCCTTTATGCCAAGTATAATTCTATCTAAGAAGTTTAATGTTAATCCTGCATTTCCTGTATATGAATAATTTTCTTCAGCTCCATCATCATTTGTATAATCAAACTCAGTATTCTCATCTTCATTTACAACAACTGCACTATTTGTTTCTAATCCAAAATATATTCTTGGCTCGGTTGTAGATATCATACTATTAGAAAGGTCTCCAAAATCTTTTTGAACATTTTTTAAATTGCCTTCCTCATCTGTCTTTCCTGCCATAGTAATTACAGCTCCATAACCATGAGTATATTCATATGTTTTATTTGAATAGGTTGTATTACTACTATCTATTTCTCTTGGACTAACATATACTAAAGTAGGTTTATTGTTTATGTTATATAATTCAATTTGAGTACTTCTATATGTATAATATCCTTTTTCAGTTTGAGAACTTTGAAGGTCTTGTAAAACATTGCTACTATTTACTATTGAAATATTATCTATAACATTTTGTTCTTTATTTAATTCCTCCTTAGTAATTGTTCCACTAAAATCTATATTATTTTCTTCAACATTTATTCCGAAAGCATTTTTGGTTTGCTTAATATTTTCAGCAATATATTCTTGGTTTTTATCTAGTACATTTGAACCAATAAATATTAATTGGTATCCAGCAAGAACTACAGCTAATATTATTAAATAAACCGGAACAATAAGTAAATTTCCTAATACTCTTCTTGTACTCTTATCTTTTAATGATTTATATGCTCTAAGTATTGAAATAACAACTAAAATAGCAAATATTACATATCCCCATAATTTAATAGTAACATCAGAGTTTCCTGCACCAAATAAAGAATATTGAGTAGCATCGCTTAACTCTATGGTTAAGAATTTTTCATTTCCTATATTTTGAACCATATAAACGAATATAAATAGTCCAAAAAGTACAGCTAATAATTTTATTCTAGATCCTAATTTAGAAACTAAATCTACTTTTTTAATAGATTCTCTTTCTACTCCATCAAAACTCATATTTAGTACAATTATGGCATAAATAACTGCATATATGATTGTTGCAATAGTTACTACCATTAAATATGAAAGTATAAATATTATAAAAGGTCTTTGGAACATAAAATATGAAATATCTAATCCAAATACTAAGTCTGTACTTCCAAACTGTGAATTACTAAAGCATAACAATATGCTATTTAGTAACATTTTAGTTGTTGCCACACTTCCTATAAGTGCTATTATAAAAGATACAGACTTATTTGGAAATTTAGGCATTTCTTTTTTCTCATCATCAAAAAATACTTTAAGTCCTTTTTTTAGAGACCTATTTGTAAAATAAAATGCTGAGTATAAAAAGATGAAGTTTATAGCAAAAGTAATAAAAGTGTATGTAATATTACGCCAAAATACTGGTATATAGTTTTCTCCTATTGCTTTAAATTCAAGGTAACTTCCTCTAACATAAACATATAAAGCAATTAAAGCCACTACTAAAAATGCTAAAACTATTATTGTTCTTTTTCTAGTAGTCCTTTTTACTTTAACGGTTTTATTATTGTTATTTGTTTCTATTTTTTCATTGTTTTCTACTTTTGTTTCATTAGTTCCTTTTTTAATTTCATCTTGAGATTTTTCTTTATTGTTATTTTCCTTTTTCAAATTAAATCTCCTCCTAAAAAGATATTATTTTTAATTAATTTATTTTTTATTTATTATTTATTTTTATTTTTCTTTTTTACTTAATGAAATCTATCTAAATTATTGCATTAATGAAATCTTTACTATTAAATACTTCCATATCATCTATTTGTTCTCCAACTCCAATGTATTTAATAGGTATTTTATTTTCATCTACAATTCCAATAACAACTCCACCTTTTGCTGTTCCATCTAATTTTGTAAGAACTAATCCTGTTACTCCTGTTGTTTCTTTAAATGCTTTTACTTGAGAAATTGCATTTTGTCCAGTAGAAGCATCTAGAACTAATAATATTTCTTTAGAACTATTTGGAAGCTCTCTATCTATAACTCTTTTTATTTTTTCAAGTTCATCCATTAAATACTTTTTATTTTGAAGTCTTCCTGCTGTATCACAAATAAGTACATCTGCATTTTTTTCTTTTGCAACTTTAATTGAATCAAATATAACTGATGCTGGATCAGAACCTTCATTTCCTTTTACTAATTCACATCCTGCTCTATTTGCCCAAACTTCTAATTGTTCAGTTGCTGCTGCTCTAAATGTATCTCCTGATGCAATTATAACTTTTTTGCCTTCTTTTTTTAGGTTATTTGCAATTTTTCCAATAGACGTTGTTTTTCCTGCTCCATTTACACCAACCATCAATATAACTGCTGGTTTATTTTCTAAATCTAATTCTGGTTTATTATCTTTAAAAATTTCTTCTATTTCTTCTCTTAAAGCATTTTTTACTTCATCTGCTTCTTTTAAATTTTCTTTTTTTATTCTTGTTCTTAAATTATTAATTATTTTTTCTGTTGTTTCTATACCAACATCTGCAATAACTAATTTTTCTTCTAATTCATCAAGTAAGTTTTCATCTACTTTTGTAAAGCTAAATACTTGCTTTGTCTTTGCTAATCCTTGTTTTAATTTATCAAAAAAGCCCATTTATTTTTTCTCATATAATTTTTGTTATATGAAACTCCTTTCTAAAGCCTAATTTTATTAACACATTAAGTATACCATAGATTTACAAAAAAGTGTACTAGTTTATGAAATTTATTTGCAATAAGTATGTAAAATATGTTATACTTTATATGTTAATAATTTTAATTATTAATTAATATTTTTGCAGGTATAATTTAGTGGTAGAATGCCATGCTTCCGACCTGGTCGCGCGAGTTCGATTCTCGCTACCTGCTCCAACTAAGAAGCAACTTATGAACCCATAAAATTCATAAGTTGCTTTTTGTATAAAAGTATAATGCTCTCTTTTTAGAGGCAGGACTTTTTTTATACTTAAAAATGTAAAGATATTTATATAGTAACGTAGTAATGTTATAAATTTTTTAAAAAATCAGGCTGTAAAATATAGAAAAATTTTGCTTTAAGCAAATAGAAAATTAGGTGGTCTCAAATTGTGACCACCTCTAAAATTTTATTTTCTACCCAAAATTAAATTCTACTTTTATTCCGTTTCCTTTATTAGAATTTTAAAAAAATGTATAAGTTTAATACTAGTTTTAAATTTTATCAATATTAATCCCTCTTAATGCAAAACTCTTATATATTTTGGTCATGTCTCTATATTTTCCTTTTCTAATTTCTTCTTCATATGATTTAAATTCAATATTATCTTTAATATTATCATTTAATTCCTTATCCAAATTATATGGAATACTTACTAACTCATAAGAAATTTTTTCGTCAATATTTTTAGAATCTAAAATCCCAGTTATAATTAAATAATTTGCAACAGTTGTATTTTTTACATTACCATCTTTTTTACTATTTCTAAAAACATCTATAGAATTACCTACTGAGCCAGTATTTATTATAGTTCTATTATATATTCTTTGAATAAATGGAGTGTGAATATGACCATATACAGCAATGTCAGCTTTTTTATTTGAAATAGTATTTTTACTAGGTAAAAACAATTTGTATAATCTATCAATATTATCTATATTTCCAACAAAATCATTAATTTTTTCTGGTGTAGCATGAAATATTCGAACTAACCTACCACTCATATAAAATTCGTAACAATAAGGTAAGTTTTTCAAAAATTCTATATTATCTTCTGTTAATTTACTCTTATTCCAAGCTATCCTATTAACTTCTTGTTTAGATTTAGTTGATAAATCAATATCACTAGTAAAATATTCATCGCAATTACCTTTAATTATAGCTTCACAATTTTGTTTAATCAAATTTACACACTCTTGTTGATGAGTTCCTTTTGCAATTATATCGCCAAGACAAAAAATTTTGCTTATATTTTTCTCTCTAATATCTTCTAGCACTGATTTTAATGCCTCTAAATTACCGTGTATATCTGATATTATTGCTATTTTATCCATTATTACCTCCTAGATGACATAATTATACTATAAAATAAAAAAATCTTCCATACCGATATTGAATTATCATAAAAATTTATATATAATGTTTTCATAAAGAAAACGAAATTCATAATTAATTTACTGTTGGTTCTTTTAAAATACAATATATAATATAAAAAAGGAGGTCTTTATGATAGATAAAGTAGGCGGAGTAATTTTAAAAGATAAGAAAATACTAGTACAAAGAAAGAAAAATAATCGTACGGAATGTATTATTCCTGGTGGAAAAAGAGAAGGAAATGAAACAGATTTTGAAACATTAAAAAGAGAACTTATGGAAGAATTAAGTGTAAATCTTATATCTGCTGAATTTTTAGGTGGATATGATGATATAGCTTGCTTTTCTCCTAACGATAAAATTCATGTTCAAACTTACATTGCCAACATTGAAGGTGAAATTAAATGCAATAATGAAATTAAAGAAGCCATTTGGATTGGCAAAAATTATAAAGATGAAGGAATACAAGTCGGTAGTATTTTAGGTGAACATGTTATTCCTGAATTAATAAAAAGAGGTTTAATGTAATACATATAAAAAATAGCACTATAAAAAGTGCTATTTTTATATTTCATCTATAAAACTTTGGTCTATGCTATCTGCTTGTTCCTGAGTTAAGTATCCATATTCAACCATAGATGAAATTACTTTATTTTGTCTTTGCTTACATAATTCTTTGTTTACTGTTGGAGCATATACAGATGGTGCATTTGGTATACCTGCCATCATTGTTGATTCTGCTAAATTCATATCTTTAGGCTCTTTATTTAAATAGCCTTCACAAGCTTCTTTTATTCCATAATATCCATCTCCAAAATAAATTGTGTTTATGTACATTTCTAAAATATCCTCTTTAGAGTATTTATTCTCTATATCAATTGCCATAAACATCTCGGCTATCTTTCTTCTAAATGCATTATCCTCTTCTATAAAATATAAATTTTTAGCAACTTGCTGAGTTATTGTACTTCCACCCTCTTGCAATTCTTTATTTTTTATATTTGTAAAAATTGCTCTAGCTAATCCTATAATATCTATTGCTCCATGGTCATAATATCTATGATCCTCTACTGCAATTATTGCATTTATATAATCTTTAGGTACTTCTTCTATACTTACAAAATTAGGACAATTTTCTATATCACTTACTTTGTCTGCTAATGGCTGATTTTTTAGCTTGTCCTCATAAAGTGTATAGCCATACATTCCTATGCCCAAACTTGAAACAATTATTAAAATAAAAATAACAATTATAATTCTTTTTAAAGCTTTCATATAATCTCCATTTATTTAATATATATTATTTATATCATAATATTTGTTAAATTACTAGAGTTTAAAAAAGAAAAAACCAAGTATCTATTTTCATAGATACTTATTTTTCCACTATCAAATAATTCTTTTAAATATACAAACATATATTATTTACTAAATAATATATTTGATACTTTTATAAAATAATACATAAATTCTTTTAATTCTTCTAAATGCTGGTCATATATTTCTTTATATAAATTATTTACTGGTTCATCAGTAATAGCAACTCCACCATAATCATTGCAAAATGTTTCATTTGCAACAATAATTCTCCATATTTTTCCTAATTCTATGTTTAGTTTATTTAATTCATCCTGACTTACATAATTTCTATATTCAGTTATTTTTGATAATTCTTCTTCTACTTTTGCTATTTTTTCTCTTATAGAATTTACATATTCGCTATATTCTCTCGAAGCTATTTTGTAGCTTTCCTCACTCAATCCCTTTTCATTTATATATGTTCTAAAGTTTATTTCCAATGTTGCTAATTTTTTAGCATACTCTATAAAATTTTTTGTTTCTTGATCTATTATTGTCTTATAATCAGTCATATTAAACACCTCTTTCTTTTAGAATTTAAATAAATATTTTATTATTTAATTCTTATATTTTTTCTTTACTATTTTTCATTTTCTTCATTTGTTTGCTGATTTTCTTTCATTATTCGTTGCATTCGAGCTAATTTTTCAGGATCAGACATTCTTTGAATAGGTGGTAAATTTCTATATTGTCCAAAATTTGTTAATTGATTTAAAAAGTCTTGTCTGGTCGAAATAGTTTTTACATTATTTGTAGTTCTATTTTCTTGAATAGCAGGTGGAAGTACATCTAGTTGCCTTCTAACAAATTTATCAACAAAAGATAAATTCATAAATAAATTATTTCTTTGCAAAAAGTGTGCTACTTTTTGTTTTAGTGTTAATTTGTTTTCACTTTTATTGTTTACACTTGTTTCTTGTTGTTTTGTCTGTTCTTGTCCTAATTCATTTTCTGTCATTTTTTTAATTATATTAATTTTATTTTCTAATGATGGAACATTTTGACCATTTCTTGCAATTGCTTCTTTATATTTATCTTTCATCCTAGTGTCTGCAAATTCAGTAATCATTCCTTTAGCTTCTTTAAATACCATATCAAATTGTTCTTTGCTAATATTCGGGTTATGTAAGCCAGTAATAAAAGTATCTAAATCTCTCCAAGCTCCTTTGCCCATATACTTATCAAACTCTGTTTCTATCATACTAGAGTCATTTAAAATACCATAAAAGAAAGTATTTGCTGGCTCTTTTGTCCCATCAGAATGCTCTATAATAGAATCAATTTTATTATTCATTAGCTGTTCAAAAGTTATTTCTTTATCAAAATCATTTCTCATTGAAACAGCAAGTAACTTTATTAAATCATCACATTGTTTATATAAATTAAATTCTGATACATCAGCTTTTCCGTAAAATTATTTCATCTGCACTATGTTCTCCTCTAATTGCTAATTGAGCAATTAAATTTATTGCATTCTCTTGCATTCTTTCTCCGTAAAATGCATTACGGTTATTCTCTTGACCTCTTGGTACTCTTATTAACCCTGAAACTTGCCTCGTATCTGTTTGCTTATCATAAGTTTGCATTCTAATATTTGATGGATTTAGTAGCAAATGTCCCATTTCATGTGCTAGTCTAAAATCTGCATTGTGGCCCTGTATTTCAGGATAACGATAAGCTAAATCATAAGTAATTTTTCCATTTTCTCGATTTCTAGTTCTTACTTCACCTTTTGTTGTTGCATTTGCTGGATCATCATATATTAAAGATGTTTCATCATAAAAATATATATTTAGGCTTTCTTCTGATGTATTTTCCATAAAATTTTGCATTGCTGTACCATCTGTACTTAATAAGTTAGCCATTTTTCCTTTTATTCTATCTACTCTTTGTAGCTCTTGCCTTATAACCTGTCTGGCTTCATCTAAATTTTTAGCATAAATAACGTATTGTCCATTTCCAACTGTAAATTTACTCATTTTATCCTCTTCCTTTATTTTAATACAAGAAATAAAATAATACTAATAACTAATTGTGCAATTAAGATTATTTTTGTAACTTTATATATTTTTTCAATTTTATTTCTTCTATTTTCTGCATCCCAGTATTTTCCAAAATGTACTTCTGAATGTTCTACATAGTCATCAACATCATCTGTATAATTACCGCTATTTGTCGAATAATTATATCCAATATACTTTGTCTCTGGTAGTAAAGACTTATATAACGATAGTATAAACCAATATGAAAAGATATTTCCTAATAAGATTGCAATAAACCATTGTCCAAATACTAAAACATATTTATTTCTCAGCAATTCCACAAATATTACTGGAATTTTATCTAAGTTGATTTTTAAAATGACATATAAAATATAAGATAAAATAATTCCAATAGATATTGTAAAGCACTGAATTCTAATATTTCTGTATTTTATCGTTTTGTTATATCTATCTTCATTTTCTTCTAATATATTCATTACTTCTGAATATAAATTATGTGCCTCATTTTCTTGATTTGTAGTATTTACATCTATTGTAACATCAATTTCTCTAAAATAAAGTGATACATTAATTTTATTATAAACATCATTAATGGTATTATTTGAGCCTTTTGTATAAAAGCTAATATATAAATCAATTGATATACTTTTTATATTTTGAGGACAATTTAAGTTTCCGACAAACCAGTTATAATCATTTTCTGTTATATTTTTTCCATTTTTAAATTCTATTGTATATTTTATAGTTGTATTTCCATTTTCATATTTCCAATTTTTTTCTCCATAAGGAAGATTCCTATTCTTATTTTCCTCTAGTTCAAATTCTTTATCATAATTTGCTTTGTGAACTTCTAAATAATTCGCAACTTTTACTATTGTTTCTAATGGTATTTGCTTATTTGCAACTTTATTATTCATCAATTTTCCCCTTTTCATAAGTATATGACTTTATATTTTTATATCATTACAAATTTTAAAAGTCAATGGTTAATTTCAAATATATTCTCACATTTAATATTATAATCTCTTTTAAATTATCCATTAATGCTAAAATAACCAATAGCAATACCTAAAGAGCTTCTACCTTTTTCTTTATTTGTTGAAAAGTACATAAATATTCCTCCTAAAAGAAAAAATAAGTATCTATTTTCATAGATACTTATCATTGGTGCCAACGAAGTAGTTATTTACAACTTTTGGCTCTCTTGACGATTGATACAAATATCAATCAATTTATTAAAG
>CALXWV010000018.1 GCA_944392515.1 uncultured Clostridia bacterium | reverse complement strand
TATATAATTAAAAAAATTAGAAGAATATGATAAATATTTATTATATGAAAATTAATAAAAAATATATATTTTTTTAATATAGAAGGGATTTAGTATCAAATGAAAAAAATAAATAAGTTGATTCAAAAAGTTATTCACAGTAAATATATTGGATATATAATTATATTTATTTTATCTAGTATAATAATTGCACCAATTTTTTCTATGGATTTAACCCAGAATAATGAAGCAAAACTGCATATGGCAAGAATATTATCAATAGATTCAGTTATAAAAGATAGTATATTTCCACCAATAATAGATTATAGCCATATGAATGGATTTGGATATGCCTTAAATTTATTTTATGGGCCACTTACTACTTATATTCCCATAATTTTATTAAATATACTAGGAACTTCTGGGTTAGCTCTTAAAGTATTTACTTTTTTTACTGTACTTTTATCAGGAATAACAATGTATAAGTTTATATTTGCAGTTACTAAAAGAAAATCTATGGCTACAATTGGAGCAATTATTTATATATCCGCACCATATAAGCTTTCAAATATATTTTCTAGAAATGCAGTGGGAGAATATACAGCTTTTATATTTATTCCTTTAGTTTTTGAAGGACTTTATAATATTATAAATAATAAAAAAAATTGCTATTTATTTTGTATAGGAATAATAGGATTAATTTTATCTCATACAATATCTACTGTATATACAGCAATATTTGCTTTTCTATATTTACTTTTAAATATAGAAAAATTAAAATATTTAAAAGTATGGAAAAGTATTATAATAAATACTTTAGTAGCAATTGTAGTTTGTATGTTTTATATAGTGCCTTTATTAGAACATATGCATGTAGGGGGATATTCTATATATGATAAATCAATTATGCATACTGAGCCTCAAGAAGTATTTACAACAACCATAGGCTTTAGTGATTTATTTGCAAGTGAGTTTGGAAATCAAGAAATAAGATTTTCAATAGGAATTATGACTTTAATACTTACTTTACTTGGTATTTTTACTTATAAAAAAATAAAAAAAGAATATAAAAATATATATTTAAGTTTTTTATTTATAGCAATTATTACAATCGTAATGTCGTCAAAAATTTTTCCATGGTTTATTATGCCAAGTTTTATGGGAGTAATTCAATTTGCTTGGAGAAATTTAGGCTTTTTTTCATTTTTTATATCGCTAGTTTGTGCAATAAATGCAGTAACGTTTGCAGAAAAAGTAGTGAATAAGGAATGGATAAAGGATACTCTTTTATTTGCAGTTATAATAAGCATATGTGTATTTTGCTCTTTAGGTGTAATGAGGGATTGGAAGTTTGGTGATTTAAATAATGAAAAAACATTTGATAAAAATTTAACAGAAAATGAAAGAATTTATCCATATTCAATTAATAGAGAATATTTACCTATTAAAGCATTAGATAATATTGATTACATGATAAAAAGAGAAAATAAGTCTTATGTAATAGAAGGAAGAGCTAATATTATTGGTGAAGAAAAAAATAAGTTACAAGACGAACTTTATGTAGAGAATGTGACAGAAGGAACAGTCATAGAACTTCCATACATATATTATTTAGGATATGAGATAAATGTAATATATGATTTGGACAAAGAAAATGACAATACTGAAATTAGTAATAATGAAATTACAAAGCAGTTAGATACATTTGAATCAAATAATGGATTTTTAAGCATAAGGTTAGATTCTTGTGATTCTGCAAAAATAACAGTAGAGTATAAAGGAACGACACTTGAAAAAGTAGGATATATTATATCAGCGGTAGGGATAATTGTACTAGCAATATTTATATACATAGAAAGGAGAAAAGGATTATTATATGAAAATCAAGAATAATGATTTAAAAAATGATACATCTAAAAATACTAATAAAATTAAAAAATTGATACACAACAATACTTTTATAGCAAGCTTATTTATAATAATTGTAAGTATAATTGCATCAATTCCGATGTTCAATCCTAATTATAATATACAATTTAATGATGGAATACAACATATATGTAGACTAATAGGAACAGAACAATCTATAAAAGAAGGCGAGCTTATTCCAGTAATTATGTCTAATTTTTGTAATGACTTTGGATATTCATGGAATTTATTTTATAGTCCTGTTACGAGCTATGTGCCATTAATTTTTAGATTATTTACTTCTTCTTATGAAATGTGCTTAAAATTATTTATAACGGTAGTAAGTATAGTTACTGGTTTTGCTATGTACTTTTTTATGAAAAAATTCTTAAAAGGAAAGCTAGAAAATAAAAAAATAGAGTTAATTTCTATTTTAGGAGCAGTATTATATATATTGCTTCCATACAGACTAAATGATATGTATTTAAGAACAGCTGTAGCCGAGATAACTTCATTTATATTTTTGCCAATAGTATTTAATGGATTGTATAGCATAATAAATTTAAAAGAAAAAAGTAATTTATTAATAATAGGTGGAGCAGGGATGTTACTTACACATAGTTTGCTTACTGTATATTTAGTAATCTTTTGTTTAATTTATTTTTTAATAAATATCAGAAAAATTGACAAAAAGATAATAATTACGCTTGCATTTAATGCAATTTTAATATTGTTAATAACAGCATTCTATTGGGTACCATTACTTCAAAGTAAACTTTCTGCAGATTATGAAGTATTTAATCAAGCTCATATGATAAGATGGGATGCTATGATATCATTAAAACCAAAACTATCTGAAATTGCATTTTATGTACCGGGAAGAATGTATTATGGCATAGGAATATTAGTTATATTAGGAACTGCACTAAGTTTCACATTATTTAAGAGAAAAAATATAGACAGAAAAAATTATATATTTTTCTTGATTTGTGGATTAGTTTCTATAATAATGTCATTAGACTTTTTTCCTTTTGAAAAACTTCCAAGCATATTTACAATGATGCAATTTTCATTTAGAATGATCGAATTTGGAGGATTCTTTTTAGCCATTGTCTCATCAATTGCAATAGGATTATCAATAGATAAGTTTAATATATATACAATAGTTGGATTTACATGTATAACAATAGCGTTGTTATTGCCAAATTTAAAAGAACTTGTCTATGGAAGATATTATACAGAAGATGAACTAATTAAAGGAATAAGTGTAACTAGTAAAACTGGTAGAGTTCATGCAGGATGTGCAAGCTTTGAATATTTACCTTCGAAGGCATTTGAAAATAGAAAATATATTGAGGATAGAGAAGATGCACCTATAATATTAAATTTTGGGCAAGACGAAAAACAAAATGAGGATAGTTTAAATTTACAACAGGAAAATAATAGATATATACAAAACTTTGAAAAAAATGGAACAAGTTGTTCTTTTAATGTTATAGCAGTAGACAGTAAAGAATTACAACTAGAAAAAAGTAATCTATTGAATAATGAAAACTACCTTGAAATCGAATTACCATATATATATTATATAGGGTATAATGTTGAATATATAGATAAAGATGGTAATTCAAAAATTATTAATACTTATGAATCAAAAAACGGATTTCTATGTATTAAAGTTCCAAATGAAAATTTAACTATAAAAGTAAAATATACAGGAACAATTCTTATGAAAATTGCTTATATTGTATCTATATTTACTACAATTATATCTATTACAATCTTGATTATTAATAAAAAAGTTAAAATAGTTAATAAAAAATAAATTTATTTGTTTTAGTATTGCTACTTTGCAAATAATAAAAATATAAAGAGGGATTAAATAACTAATGAAAAATATCAACAATCTTTTAATAAAAATCAAAAATAGCAAATATATTGGATATTTATTAGTAATTATACTTTCATGTATTTTTATGGCACCGATTTTTTCAATGGATTTAAGCCAAAACAGCGAATATAGAATTCATATGTCAAGAGTTCTTGCAATAAATTCAGTTATCAAAGATGGAATTTTTCCTCCAATTATAGCTAGTAATTTTATGAGAGGATTTGGATATGCCTTAAATTTGTTTTATGGACCAATAACAACTTATGTCCCAATTATTTTGCTTAATATATTTGGAAATAGTGGATTAGCCATTAAAATATTTGCTTTTTTTACTGTAATTTTCTCGGGATATACAATGTATCATTTTATTTTTGGAGTGACAAAAAGGAAATCAATAGCAACTTTAGGTGCTCTTATATATATATCTGCACCTTATAAATTATCTAATATATTTGACAGAGGAGCAGTAGGTGAGTATACTGCATTCATATTCATACCTTTAGTTTTTGAGGGAATATATAAAATTATTAATGATAATAAAAATAGTTATATTCTCTGTATAGGAATTATAGGATTAGTTTTAACACATACAATTTCTGCAATATATACAGCAATATTTGCAATAGTTTTCTTGATTTTAAATTTGAAAAAGATAAAAAATTTTAAAGTTTGGAAGTATTTTTTAATTAATATATTTATTGCTTTACTGATTTGCATGTTTTATGTGGTACCATTACTAGAACACAAAATGTTTGGAGACTATGTTATATTTAATAAACTTCCTATGAAAACAGGAGTAACTGATGTATATGAAGCGACTATAGGAATAAAAGATTTGTTTGCAAATGAATTTGGAGACCAAGAAATTAGATTTTCAATAGGAATGATAACAATATTTCTTATTTTAATTGGACTTCCTTGCTATAAAAAAATTGATAAAAATTTTAAAAAAATATATATTCAATTTTATGTTTTAGCAATTTTATCTCTAGTAATGTGTACAAGAATATTTCCTTGGACTCTTTTACCAGATTTTCTTGGAGTTATACAATTTGCATGGCGTAATTTAGGATATTTTTCATTTTTTATATCTTTAGTTTGTGCAATAAACGTAATTACATTTGCAGAGCAAATTATAAAAAATTATGGGTGGAAAGATGCATTTATATTTTTTATTATTATAAGTATTATGTTTGTTGGTTATTTAGGAACTTTTAGAGATTGGAAATTTGATAATCTAAAAAATGAAAAAAACTTTGATTCATCAATAAATAGAAATGAAAAATTAGAAATTTATAGAATTAATAGAGATTATATGCCAATAAAAGCATTTGAAAAAACACAATATTTTAATACTAGGAAAGATTGTTCATATATTTTAAAAGGTAATGCAACAATTGTTAGTGAAGATAAAAATAAATTAAAAGATACAATTGTATTAAAAAACGATTCAGACGATACTATAATTGAACTACCTTATTTATATTATTTAGGATATGAAGTTATATGTTATAATAATAATCAAATTCAATATAAAGAAAGTGACAGTATAAATGTACAAAAGCTACAGTCTTTTGAATCTGAAAATGGCTTTTTAGCTATTAATGTACCAGAGGGTGATATAACAGTTATTGTAAAATACACAGGAACAATTGCTATGAGAATAGCCTACTACATTTCATCAATAACAATGGTAAGTATAATAGTAATTTTTACAAAGAAATTAATAAAAAATCATAAAGCGTAATTAAGTAATGTTAGAATAAAAATTCCTTGCTATTTTTTGCAATATATAGTAAAATAGTACGAGAAAAATAGATATTAATTAATAAAAGGTATAACAAAATATAATAGTAATTAGTCAAGAAAGGAAAAATAAATGTCTAAAGGAACAGTAGCAATAATAGGAAAACCTAATGTTGGAAAATCAACTTTCTTTAATTATCTAGTAGGACAAAGACTATCTATAGTTGAAGATACTCCAGGTGTTACTAGAGATAGAGTTTATGGAGAAACAAATTGGAGAGGTAAAGATTTTACAATAATAGACACAGGTGGAATTGAAGAAAAATCTGATGATGTAATAAGCTCACAGATGAAACTTCAAGCAGAACTTGCAATTGATGTAGCTGATGTAATTGTATTTATTACAGATGTTACAACAGGAATAACTCCAGCAGATAGGGATATTGCATTAATGCTTAAAAAATCTAAAAAGCCAATAGTTTTAGTTTGCAATAAAGTTGATGATTTTAAAAAATTAGAAAATGATACTTATGAATTCTTTAACTTAGGGCTTGGAAAACCTTATCCAATATCTTCTGCACATGCAAAAGGAATTGGAGATGTATTAGATGCAATATATGAATATTTACCTGAAAATGATGGAGAAAATGAAGATGGAGAATACATTAAAGTAGCAATAATAGGAAAGCCTAATGTTGGAAAATCTTCATTGGTCAATAAAATTTTAGGTGAAAATAGAAGTATAGTAAGTAATATTGCTGGAACTACTAGAGACAGCATAGATTCTAAGTTTGAAAATGAACATGGAAAATATATTTTTATAGATACAGCAGGTTTAAGAAGACATAGCAAAGTTGAAGAGAATATTGAAAAATATAGTGTTATTAGAACAAATTTAGCAATAGAAAGAGCTGATGTCTGTATATTAATGATTGATGCAAATGAAGGTGTTACCGAGCAAGATACAAAAATTGCAGGATTAGCACATGAAGCTGGTAAGGCCGTTATAATTGCAATAAATAAATGGGATGAATATAATAAAGAAAATGGAACATTAGAAAATTATACAAAAGATGTATATAATAGGTTAGCATATTTATCTTATGCTCCAATACTATTTATTTCAGCTAAAACTGGACAAAGAGTAGAAAAGTTATTTAATTTAATAAATGAAGTATCAAATAACAATGCGATGCGTATATCTACTTCAGTTTTAAATGAATTATTAGCTGAAGCAGTTGCAATTGTACAACCACCAACAGATAAAGGAAAAAGGTTAAAAGTACTTTATATGACACAAGTAAGTACAAAGCCACCAACATTTGCAATATTTGTAAATGATAAAAAAATATTTCATTTTTCATATGAAAGATATATTGTTAATAAATTAAGACAAGAATTTAGTTTTAAAGGTACCCCTATTAGGGTAGTTGTTAGAGAAAGAAAAGATAGTTAAAAAAGTAAGAGTTTTAAAATTAAATATATAACTAAAAATAATATTATAAGGAGGATAAATTATATGATTTGGGCATATATTTTAACAGCAATTATTGCATATTTATTAGGAAGCATAAGTTTTTCAGTAATTTTTACTAAAAAATTTGCAGGCTTTGATGTAAGGGAAAAAGGAAGTAGAAATGCAGGTAGTACTAATGTACTAAGAACAGCAGGAAAAAAGCCAGCAATATTAACACTTATTTGTGACATATTAAAAGGTGTTGTAGCAGTAGTAGTTGCTTATTTAATGGGAAAAATAGCAAATGCAGATGTCTGGCTATCTGCTCTATTAATACAAATAGCAGGAGTATTTGTTGTACTTGGACATACATTTCCAGTATTTTTTGGATTTAAAGGTGGAAAAGGAGTAGCAACTGCTTTAGGAGTATTACTTATTACAAATTGGCAAATTGGCTTAATTTGCTTAGTTTTTGCTTTAGTTTTAATGGCACTTACAAGAATAGTTGCTCTAGGATCTATTGCAGCAGCAATTCTTTTCCCTGTACTATGTTTCTTTATAACAAATAATTTCTTAGTGGGAGACGATTCTACAAGGATGACATATCTTGGATTTGGAATAATAATGGCTGTAATTGTTATATTTAATCATAGATCAAATATTCAAAGAATGGCTAGTGGAACTGAAAATAGATTAATATTCAAAAAATAGAATATAATTATGAAGGATTCTTTTATAGTTTTGAGAATTAAAAGCAAATTTAAATTTATGATATTAAGAGCTTTCTAAAACTATAAAGGATTTCTTATTTTTTAATTGAATATAATGTTTTTATAGGAGGTAATCAAATGAGTAAAAAAATTGCTGTAATAGGTAGTGGTAGCTGGGGAATGGCACTAGCAAATCACTTAGCAGAAATGGGAAACAATGTAAAAGTCTGGTCTTTTACAGAAGAGGAGAAAAATTTAATAAATAATGAGCATAAATGTATGTTTATAAATGATTTAGTTTTAGATGATAAAATCTATTGCTCAAATGATGTGGTAGAAGTAGTAAAAGGTGCTGATTACATATTTCATGTAACTCCATCAAAAGTTACAAGAAATGTATTTAAACAATATAAAGATTACGTAGGAAATACACCTATTGTTATTTGCTCTAAAGGATTAGAAAATGCAACATTAAAAACTTTAGATCAAGTAATGTTAGAAGAACTTCCAAGTGCAAAAATAGCAGCTTTTTCTGGACCAAGTTATGCAACAGAGGTTGTAAAACATATTCCAACAGCTATAATACTTGCATCAAAGCATGATGATGTATTAGATGAAGTATCTAGTGTGCTTATGAATGATTATATGAGAATATATAAATCAAAAGATGTTATCGGAGTTGAAGTCGGTGGAGCACTTAAAAATATAATTGCATTTTGCGCTGGAATTTGTGCTGAACTTAATTTAGGAACAAATGCTCAAGCAGCATTAATTACAAGGGGCTTAGCTGAAATCACAAGACTTGGAGAAAAAATGGGAGCAGATAAAGAAACATTTTTTGGACTTTCTGGTTTAGGAGATTTAATTCTTACTTGTTCTAGTGATGAAAGTAGAAATAGAAGAGCTGGAAGATTAATTGGAAAAGGTAAAACAATAGAAGAAACTAAAAAAGAAATAGGAATGACTATAGAAAGCATTGAAAACATTGAAGTCGCAAAAAAATTAGCTGAAAAATATGATGTCGAAATGCCAATAGTAAATGCAGCATATGATGTACTATATAATAATTTAAAACCTAATGATGCAGTAAATAAATTAATGACAAGAGAAATTAAATTTGAAAAAGAGTAGGAATTTTAATTAATTAAACAAAAATAAATAATTAATAAATGTCATATTACACAAAACAATAAAAATGAATAAATTTTAAACCTCGCGCAAATACTAAAAGCGAGGTTTTTACATATATAAAATTAAGAAAGGATATGACATTTTTATGAAAAAACAGATTAGTAAATATTTATTAACTTCATTAATTGTAATTTTTACAATTTTACTTGCAACATTAATATTTATAAAATTCTTTAGTAATAATAAAGATAATGAATATGCCATTTTAACTGAAAAAGCAGAAGGAGAAGTTGAATACTTAGATTATACAATTATTGAACTTATGAATAAGCTTAATAATATTTCATATTCAAGATATCAAGTAACTATTAAAGAGGTAAATGAAAGTGAACAGTTAAACAATTCATCTAGTAATAGTGAAAGTGCCGGTAATGGAATGCAAACTCAAGAGCAAGGTTCTAGTAATCAAGAAGGTAGTAAAAGTGGAGTAAATAGCTCTGGAAGTAATGATAATAATTCAAATAATAGTGAGTCAGAAAGTTTAAATCAAAGTGAAGCTAGGACATCCAGATTAGCTCAGGTTGACTCATTATTAAATTCAAATTACGATGACGTTCCATGGGATGAAATATCTTATGGAGTAGAAACAATATATACAGCATGGCCTAGTATTAGTTTGGATATGAAGGCATTAAATATAAATGATAGTGATATTTCAAATTTTAGTACTACATTAGATGGAGTAGCACAGGCAGTAAAAGTGCAAGACAAAAATAGCACACTAATAAATTTATATAATTTATATATACTTTTACCTAAGTATCTATCTTATTTCTTAAGTGATGAATATACATTAAATGTATATAATACTAAAGCATATGTTTTAAGTTCATATGTGTCAGCAGATAGCGAAAATTGGGAAGATATGAATACGAATGTAACTAATGCAATAAATACATTATCAAAAAATATGAACTCTGCTGATATAAATGATACAGAAAAATCTACCATTGAAAAATCATATGTTCTTTTGGAAGAATTAAAAAGAGGAGTAGGTTTAGAGGATAAAGAAATATTTTACTTGAAATATAAACTTGCAATGGAACAATTAGAAATATTGTAAAGAAAATTATTATAATCATATAAAATTTAATGTACAATAATTTATATTAAAATATAAATTATGCAAAAATAAATAAGGTGTCTCAATTATGAGATACCTTATATTAAATTTTAATAAAATATTTTGTCGCCATTTTTATTTAAACTATTTTTCTTCATCTTGTTTTTTCATATTGTTTTGTTCATTTCCTTTAGGACAATTTTTAGATGAATTCTTTTTATCTTTTTTACAATCTTTCTTACCCATATAAGGCACCTCCATTCTTGATTGAATTCAGTTATATTATTAACTTATTCAGTTAAATTTATACATTAAACGAAAAAAATTGTAATAGATAAATGTAAATTTTGCATAAATTACTAGAATAAATGTAAAAAGTATGGTATAATAAAAAAGTGAGTAAGCTAAGTAATCGCGCATTGTCAATGCCGAAAGGCGACTTGTGAGGAAAGTCCGGGCCCCATAGAGCAATAATGCTGGATAACGTCCAGTGAGGGTGACCTTAAGGAAAGTGCAACAGAAAATAACCGCCTAAAGTTTCTTTAGGTAAGGGTGAAAAGGCGAGGTAAGAGCTCACCGTAGATGTGGTGACACATCTAGCCGTGTAAACCCCATTTGGAGCAACACCGAGACTAGGAGGCTAAGACTGCTCGTCATCTCCTTAATTTGGTGGCAATGAGGTATATAGTAATATATACCCAAGATAAATGATTACTTTAAACAGAACCCGGCTTATAGGCTTGCTCACAATTGTTTTTTATATTAAATATAATCTTCAAAAAATGGAATAGGAGAAATAATTTCTATTTCTTTTTTAGTTATTGGGTGAATAAATTTAACTTTAAAAGCATGAAGAGCTTGTCTATCAATTAAATTAGATTCTTGTCCATATAAAGTATCTCCAAGAATAGGATGATTAATAGATGCCATATGAACACGAATTTGATGAGTTCTTCCAGTACGTAAAATACACTTTACTTCTGTTAAATCTTCTCCATTAATATTAAAATTTTTAAGCACTTCATATTCAGTAATAGCTTTTTCACCGTTTTCATCAACACATCTTTCAATAATACTATTAGCTTTTCTTTTAATAGGTTTATCTATAATTCCTTTACCTTCCAATGTTCCAACAACTATTGCAATATATTCTTTAGTATAATTTGTAAGCCTTGATTGTATATATTCATTTTTTGCAAACATTACAATTCCAGAAGTATCTTTATCCAATCTATTAATAGGTCTTATTAATCTATGTAAATTAACTGAATCAAAATAATATTTAACTCCATTAGATAAGCTATTTTCATAATGATTAAGAGAAGGATGAACTGGCATATGTGGTGGTTTATCTATAATAAGTAAACTATCATCTTCATATAGAATTTTTAAATTCATTTTTGTTGGAACGATATTTGAATTATCTTCTTCAAAATCTAAATTTACTTTAATTAAATCATTTTCTTTAACTGACATATCTAAATATATATTATTTGAATTATTTAAATATATTTTCTTATTTTGTTTTAGCTTTAATAATAATTTATTAGATATACCAAAATGTTCTCTTAAAACTTGTCTAATATTTATTTCATTTTGTACTGTATAAATTAAGTCCATAAAGTCTCCTTTAATATATTTGATTTAGAATTTTGATTAAATAGAAATGATAGTTTTAGTATATTATAAATAAAAAACTATATAAAATATTTTATCAAAAATGTTGTACTTTTTCCATATTTTTTATATAATTAGCTCGGAGGTTAAAGTTATGAAATTTATTGATAAAATAAAAGAACAAGCAAGAAAGAATATAAAAACAATAATTTTACCTGAAACTGAAGATATTAGAGTTTTAAAGGGAGCAGAAATTGTATTAAAAGAAAAAACAGCTAACATTATTTTACTTGGAAATGAAGATGAAATTAAAAAAGTTTCTAAAGAAAATAATATTAATTTAGAAGGTGCAAAAATCATTGATCCTGAAAATAGTGAAAAACTTGATGAATATGTAAATGCTTTATATGAATTAAGAAAAGCAAAAGGTATGACAATAGAAGATGCAAGAAAACTTTTATTAGAAAATTCAAGATACTTTGCAACAATGATGGTAAAATTAGGAGATGCTGATGGATTTGTTTCTGGAGCTTCACACCCAACATCAGATACATTAAGACCAGTACTTCAAATAATAAAAGGAAAGCCAGGAGTTAAAACAGTTTCAGCATTTTTCATTATGTGTTTACCTACAAATGAATTTGGAGAAGATGGAGTATTTATTTATGCAGATAGTGGGATGAATGAAAATCCAACTGCAGAACAACTTTCAGATATTGCAATTACATCCAGTGAATCTTTCTTAGAATTAGTAAATCCTGAAGGAATTCCTAAAATTGCAATGCTATCTTATTCAACTAAAGGAAGTGCTCATTCAGAGCTTACTGAAAAAGTAGTTGAAGCAACTAAACTTGCCCATGAAAAGCTACCTAGCTTACTTTTAGATGGAGAATTACAATTAGATGCAGCAATTATTCCAGAAGTTGCTGAAAGAAAAGCGCCAGACAGCCCTATTAAAGGTAATGCAAATATTTTAGTTTTCCCAGATTTAAATGCAGGAAACATTGGGTATAAATTAACTCAAAGATTAGCACATGCTGAAGCTTATGGACCACTTTGCCAAGGTTTAGCTAAACCTGTTAATGATTTATCTAGAGGATGCTCTGCTGAAGATATAGCAGGTGTTGTTGCAATAACAGTAGTTCAAGCTCAGTTTGATGAAGCAAATAAATAATTAAATATTTTACTTTACTAATTTATCTTTAGAAATAAAGAATTAGTGAAAATTATTTTATGGTTCATAGATTAATCCAAAAAGTCTAAATAAATTTTAAGGAAATATTATGATAATTTTAGTTTTAAATTCAGGAAGTTCATCACTTAAGTATCAATTAATAGATACTATTACAAAGGAAGTTCTAGCAAAAGGAAACTTTGAACGTATAGGTCAAAAAAATGCATTTTTAACACATAAAGTAGGAAATGAAAAACATAAATTTGAACTTGACGTAGAAAATCATGAAATGGCACTAAATATAATAATTAGTAAACTTACAAGTAAAAGCTGTGGTGTTATAAGTGGTATAGATAGAATAGGAGCAATTGGACATAGAGTTGTTCATGGAGGAGATAAATTTACTGAATCTGTTTTAATTACTGATGAAGTAATTAAACAAATAAAAGATTGCATTCCGTTAGCACCTTTGCACAACCCATCTGCATTAGCTGGAATAGAAGCATGCAGGGAGATTATGCCAGATAAACCTAATGTCGCAGCATTTGATACTGCTTTTCATCAAACAATACCTAAGGAAAGATATATTTATCCAATTCCATATAAATATTTAGAAAAATATCAAATGCGAAAGTATGGCTTCCATGGCCTATCTCATAAATATGTTGCTAATAGGGTTGCTAAACTTAAAAATGTACCAATAGAAAATTTAAAAATAGTAAATTGCCATTTGGGTCAAGGAGCAAGTATTTGTGCAATTCAAAATGGTAAATCAGTAGATACATCTATGGGATTTACTCCACTTGGTGGAATACCAATGGGAACTCGTTCAGGAGATTTAGATCCATCTGTTGTTACATATATTATGAAAAAAGAAAATTTAACGCCTGATGAAATGGACGAAATTTTAAATAAAAAATCTGGAGTATTTGGTGTATCTGAAGTTTCAGTAGATTTTAGAGATATAGAAGCTGAAGCCGAAAGGGGAGACCATAATGCAATACTCGCAATGAAAATATTTATTTATGATGTTGCTCAAACAATTGCAAAGTATGCAGTTGCAATGCAAGGAATAGATGTTATTACATTTACAGCTGGTGTTGGTGAAAAAGGAATAGAAGATAGAGAATATATTTGTGATAGCTTAGCTTGCTTTGGAGTTAAGATAGATAAAGAATTAAATAATGGTAAAAATATTGAAAGAAAAATATCTACTGAAGATTCTAAAATAGAAGTATGGGTAGTTCCTACAGATGAGGAATTACTTATAGCAGAAGATACAGAAAGAATTGTAGAAAATATGAAAAATTAATATAAAGAAAGGATGTAAATTTTTATGAAAATTTTAGTAATTAATTGTGGAAGTTCATCTCTTAAATATCAATTAATAGATATGGATGGAGAAAAATTAATAGCAAAAGGAACTTATGAAAGAATAGGAGAGGCATCATTTTTAACACATAAAATTAATGGTCAAAAATATGTTCTTCAAAATCCAGTAAAAACACATAAAGAAGCATTAAATTTTGCAATAGAACAATTATTAAATAAGGATTATCCTGCAATTTCAAGCTTAGATGAAATAGGAGCAATTGGGCATAGAACTGTTCATGGAGGAGAATATTTCAAAGAATCAGTTATAATTGATGATGAAGTAATAAAAAGAATAGAAGAATGTTCAAGTTTAGCACCTGTTCATAATCCATGTTCACTTATTGGAATTAGAGCATGCCAAGAACTAATGCCAGGAAAACCAATGGTTGCAGTATTTGATACAGCTTTCCATCAAACAATACCAGAAGAAAGATACATTTATCCAATTCCATATAAATATTATGAAAAATATAAAATAAGAAAATATGGTTTCCATGGTACATCACACTATTATGTATCTCATAGAATTGCAGAGATTCTGGGAAAAAATGTTGAAGATTTAAAAATAGTAAATTGTCATCTAGGCCAAGGAGCAAGCATATGTGCTATTCAAAATGGTAAATCAGTTGAAACTTCAATGGGGTTAACACCAATATCAGGAATTCCAATGTGCTCACGTTCAGGAGACTTAGATCCATCAATAGTTACTTTCTTAATGAAAAATGAAAATTTATCACCTGACGAAATGGATGAAATGCTTAATAAAGAATCTGGACTTTGGGGAATTTCAGGAGTTAGCAAAGATGTAAGAGACATAGAAGATGCTGTTGACCAAGGTAATGAAAGAGCAAAACTCGCACTAGAGTATTATAAATATATAATAGCTCAAACAATAGCTAAATATGCAGTATCAATGCAAGGAATAGATGTTATTACATTTACTGCAGGTGTTGGTGAAAACCAAAAGAGAGTAAGAAAAGGTATTTGTGATAATTTGGCTTTCATGGGTATAAAAATTGATGATGCAAAAAATGAAGCTAAATCAGAAGAAATATGTATATCAGCAGATGATTCTTCAATTCCAGTTTGGATTGTACCTACTAATGAAGAATTAGTTATTGCAAGAGATACATTAAGATTAGTAAATGAAAATAAATAGATTAAAATTTTTAATCTAAACCAATAAAATCTATACAAATAAAAGACAAAAAATATTGAAGGGAATACGTAGATGAATAATATTAATAATAATGACAGTAAATCAAATGAAAAAAAATCTGATGTAAAAAATGTAAATTCAAAGCAGACTAAATTAACATGGAAAAAAGTATATCAAAAATGTAATCACTTAAAGTTTAGCCAAGTAACAAATGTTTTTAAAAAGGCAAAGATAAATTCTAATGTTATTAATTTACTTAAAAATTATGGTACAATTATTCTAATTGGTTTAATTATAATTTTAACAATTTTAATTATAACCTTTTGGAATAACTTAAGTATTTTACTTTGTGCACTACTTTTACTATTTGCTTTATGTGCATTTGCAATTGTCTATGGATCATATTATATAAAGTTAGATGAAGATGGAGTTAAATTTAAAGTAAATTTTCAGGAAAATAGTATTCCATATAATAAATTAATTGGTATTTATCTAACTAAAATGAAAAAAAGATTTTTCTTTATTCCAATATATTATTATGCTATACAAATAACAGAATATGTGGATAAAGAAAAAATGAATATTTATTCATTCCCTACAATTATGCTAAATAAAAAAGAATTAATTAACTTTTTTAATTCTTTTGAAGTAAAAATAATTAAAGATGAAGAAGAGGAAGAACAAAAGAAAGAAGAAGAAAGAAAGAATTTTCATAAAGCTATAGGTATTGTCATAGGAATTTTATTAATTATTCTTTTTGTAATTTCACTAATTTTATATGCATTTAGTAAATAAGAAAAGTATAGATAGTATCTATGTAAATTAAAATATTGGAAATAAAAGCTATTAAAGCACATAAAATAAAAAGCTAACATATAATATACTATGACAACCAAAATGTCAAAAATAGAATTTTTATAATTAAATTTTCTATTTATATTAATAATAAGAGGCAATATAATGGATACAATTGTATTAAAATTTGGAGGAAGCTCTGTTTCAGATAATATTAATCTAAATATTGTTGCAAAAAAAATAATTGAACTAAAAGAAGAAGGAAACAATATAATTTGTGTAGTTTCAGCTCAAGGTAAAACTACAGATAATCTAATAAAAGAAGCAAAAGAATTAAGTGCGGTTCCTAATGAAAGAGAGATGGATGCTCTTTTAAGTACAGGTGAACAGGTATCTGCTTCTAAACTAGCTATTTTACTTAATATGCTAGGACATAAAGCTATATCTCTTACTGGTTGGCAAGCAGGTATTTATACAAATTCTGATTATCAATCTTCTAAGATTATAAACATAGATGTAACAAGAATAAATAAAGAATTAAATCAAGGAAAGATTGTTATTGTAACTGGTTTTCAAGGAGTGGATGAAAAAGAAAATATTACTACACTTGGAAGAGGAGGCTCAGATACAACGGCGGTTGCTATTGCAGCAGCTATAAAAGCTAAGCATTGTTATATTTTCTCGGATGTTGATGGTGTATACACTGCAGATCCAAGAGATGTAAAGTTAGCGCATAAATTAAATTCTATTTCATATGAAGAGATGTCATATATTTCTGGTGAAGGTGCTAAAGTACTTCATGACCGTTGTGTAGAGCTCGCTGAAAAATATAATATGCCAATTATAGCAGCTTGTACATTTAATAAAAATAAAGGAACTGAAATTGCTGATTGTATGGAAGAAACAATCATAAAAAGCATTATCAAAAATGATAATATTTTAACTATACAAATTGATGGAATTAATAACCAATTTGAACTATTAAAAAAATTGACTAAAAACAATATTAAGATTGGAAAATACAATTTTGAAAACGGAAAACTTACATTTACAATAAATAAAGAAAAAAGAGCAAAACTTGAAAAAATATTAGATAAAGAAAAAGGTCAAACAACAATAAAATCTGTTACTAAGATTTCAATTGTAGGATCTGGAATTTCTAATCATATGGAAATACTTGAAACAGTATTAAAGGTGTTAGAAGAAATAAAAGATAATATAATTGATATTGATGTATCAGCTTGTAAAATATCTGTATTGTTTGATAGCATTATAGAAACAAAATACTTAAACGAATTGCATAATTCATTACTTGAAAAGAAATATATTTAGTATGTGTATTAATTTACACATACTTTTTTATTTTATTTATCATAAATAAAATCTTATTTGAATATAATTAATTATAAAGTCTATTTAAGACAAGTTTAGGAGGTAAATATGATTCAAGAAGAACGTAAGATGGCTTATAAGGACAATAATCAAGCGGTACAAAACCTTATATTAGAAAATAGGGAAAAACTTACAATATCAGGAGTTATAGATGTGCTTAGTTTTGATGATCAGATTGTAATACTTGAAACAGAACTTGGAATGCTTACTATAAAAGGAGAAGATTTAAGAATCAACAAACTAAGTATTGATACACAAGATGTAATAATTGAAGGAAATATTGTATCTCTTTCATATAGTGATAAAGAAGAAAGAAAAAGTGGAAATTTACTTGGAAAAATATTTAAGTAATTTAACAATATTCATTGAGAGGAACAACTATGGTGGTTTTCTTTAATAGTCAATTTGGAATTTTTCTTATATACTTTTTTGCTGGTCTTGCAATTTGCTTATTGTATGATATGTTTAGAGCTGTAAGAAAAACGGTGAAGACTTCAGATTTTATGACATATGTAGAAGATATAATATTTTGGATTTGTGTTGCAATATTTTTAATTTATCTAATATTTATTTTTAACTCAGGTGAATTGAGATTTTTTATGTTTATAGCAATTTGCATAGGTGGAATTGTTTATTATTTTGTTTTAAGTAAGTATATTATGAATATTTCAGTACATATATTAGGTTTTTTTAAATCAATTTTAAAAAAGATAATAAACATTATATTTATACCACTTAAACTATTTTTAAAATTTAACAAAAAAGTAAAATGCATTATATGTATTAATCTTAAAAATATTACAAAAAATATAAATAAAAAGTCGAAAAAAATTGAAAATTAAAAAGGAATTTTGCAAATTTTGTAGAATAATATAAATAGATATTTTATATAAAAAATTAATATCGATATTTTATTGAAAGATAGGTTACTTATGAAAAAATTTCTTAAATATACATTACTTGTATTAATATCTATATATGTTGTGCATGTTTTTATAACACAACAAAGTACTCTTAATTCCTATGCTACAGAAAGCAAACAATATGAGAGTCAAATTGAAACTGCTAAAGAGGAGCAGGCTGAATTAAATGAAACAATTAATAACTTGAACTCAACTGAATACATTGAAGAACAAGCCAGAGAAAAGCTAAATATGTATTTACCTAATGAGAGAGTATATATTGATATAAATAAATAAAGTGCCATAAATTATGGTACTTTATTTATGTCTCAAATTTAAATGAAAAAAATTGCCAAAAAAGTATTTACTTTTTAAATAAACTATTGTATAATTTAATTATGTAGATTTTCAAAATTATTTTTTATCTTATTTTTTCCCAGTTAAATTATTATATAAATTACATATCTAAGATAAATGTTATATTGTATCTTTTTAAAATCTCAAAAGGATAATTAAGCTATTATTAATTTAATAGAATAGTTATTACTTATCTTAAGAAAGGAATCAAGAAATTATGAATTTAGAAGATTGTACTCTTGTAGAGCTAAGACAATTAGCTAAGGAAAGAGATATTAAAGGCGCTTCAAAAATGAAAAAGGATGAGTTAATTAAAGTGCTTTCTAATGAACAAGTACTTAAGTTAGAAGAGAATATAAATGAATCAAATAAAACCATAAAATCAAGTGACGAATATGTTAATAATGAACAAACATATTCTGAAAAAGATGAAGAAAGTGAAGAAATTAGGGAAGAAGAAACTAGATACGTAGATGGATATAAATTAACAAGCCAAGATGATAAAATATCTGAAGGCATATTAGAGATTTTACCTGATGGCTATGGTTTCTTAAGAGGAAAAAACTACTTATCTACACCAGAGGATATTTATATTTCACCTGTTCAAATAAGGCGTTTTAAACTAGATAATGGAGATAAAATAAAAGGTATTACTAGAGCTCCTAAAGAAGGAGAAAAATTCCCAGCACTTATATATGTAGGTGAAGTAAATGGAGAAGTTCCAGAAATTGCATATAGAAGAAAGAAATTTGACGATTTAATACCAATATATCCATATGAAAAAATAAAAATGGAAACAACTCCTAATGAATATGCTATGAGAATGATTGACCTTATATGTCCAATAGGTAAAGGACAAAGAGGAATGATTGTAGCTCCACCTAAAGTTGGAAAGACAACATTAATAAAGAAGATAGCAAATAGTATTACTATTAATAATCCAGAAATTGAATTAATTGTATTGCTAATTGATGAAAGACCAGAAGAAGTAACAGATATGAAAAGGTCTATAAAAGGTGATGTTATATACTCTACATTTGACGAATTACCAGAACATCATGCTAAAGTTGCAGAAATGGTTTTAGAAAGAGCTAAAAGACTAGTTGAACAGCAAAAAGATGTTGTTATATTATTGGATAGCATTACAAGGCTTGCAAGAGCATACAACTTAACAATACCTTCTTCAGGAAGAACATTGTCTGGTGGTTTAGATCCAGCAGCACTTCATAAACCTAAAAAATTCTTTGGCGCAGCAAGAAAAATAGAAAATGGTGGAAGCCTTACAATTTTAGCAACAGCCTTAATTGATACAGGAAGTAGAATGGATGACGTTGTATTTGAAGAATTTAAAGGAACGGGTAATATGGAAGTAGTGCTAGATAGGTCTTTATCTGAGAAACGAATTTTCCCTGCTATAGATATAAATAAATCTGGAACTAGAAGAGAAGATTTATTACTATCTAGTGATGAGCTTAGTGCTGTATATTCGCTAAGAAAGGCAATGTCTACTATGCCACAAGCAGAAATTACAGAACAATTACTTGCTCAAATGATGACTACAAAAACAAATAAAGAATTAGTAGATAAAATTAATATAATATTTAAAAACAAAATGAGTAAATAAATCTAAAAGTTGTATTAAAAGAAATGCTCTATATAGAAAACTTATAATTTAATATAAATGCAAAACCACCCCTGAGTTCAGGGGTGGTTTTGTTAAGGAGTGGTAGTACAATAGGTGATTTACACTATTACTTACTCACTTGAAAGAAGTCGGCTTCATGCAAAGCCTGAGTCCATGCATCTTGGGATTCCGTGCCACAGGTTCGACCTTGATGCATTCACTGAATTCCGGGTATTTGGCATGTGGATGGTCTTTCAAAATGCGTTTGTAATCTGCATGAAGCACATCCCGAACCTCTTCTTCCGAAGAATGTTCACAATATATGGGCATTCCTCGAGAGTCGGTGGAATATCCCCAAAAATGAGCGGGGGTTGTCCTGGTAGATTGGATTTCTTCCAACGTGGGTATTTTCCTTGTTTCCATAACTTTCTCCTTTTTTTAAGTTATTTACGGACATCTTAATTATAACACTAAATTAACATAAAGTCAAATTTTACACTAACTTGCTAAGACAGTAGTGGGCTAAGTAAAGACCATTAAAACATGATTTAACCTTAACCGAGGGTGGAGCAACATTGCTTTACCCTCAGTTCTTTTTATTTTTTAATATAAAAAATTTAATGTTTAAATGATTTTTGAATTAAAATATATTGTCTTTTTTATACAATAATGATATAAATAAGTTATCTAAAGTTTATATAAAAATAAACTTTTTAAAGAAAATGGGGGGTTAAAGATGAAAAAACGAACGAAAAAAATAATAATAGTAACTATTTTATTAATTATAGCAATTATTTTAATATTCAATTTAATTGTATATTTAGATAGTAAAATTGGAATTGATACATATACAGTTTTTAATGTTTATGATAATAAAATAGTGAAATTAGCAGTTCCAACAGAATATGAAGTTAATTATAATTTGAATGATGTAATTGTAAAAGACTTGAATTTGAAACAATTAGATTTAAATAAAGTTAACGTTGGAGATTATATATATTTATATATAAAAGAGAAATCATATAGTTATTATTGTACCAGTAGTAATTATTATTGCAAAGTTAATGCTATTAGTAATAATAGTATAGATGTAGAGATACAAGACTGGAGATATTATTCTTTTGATTCTGAGAATACTACTATTAAAGATATAAATGGTAATAAAATATCAGCAGAAGATTTAAAAAAAGGAGATACAATAAAAGTTTTTAATATAAATCCTAAATATACACCATCTATAGTATCACTATTTGAAGGGTACTCAGAAGACACTATATATGATGTGAAAAGTGCCAAGATAATTGGGCGAGATGATGAGACAATAAAAAAGATAGATAATAGAAATTTTGTTGCAATAAAAGAAGCGTTTGTTGCTGGAGTAAATAAAGATAATATTTATGTAGTAGATAGTGAAAACCAAAATCTTCTTTATCAAGTTTCATTTGCAAAAGAAGGAAATATAGGATTTAAAGTAGGACAAGAAGTAATGATATACTTTAATGGAAAAGATTCAAGTACAGGGAACAATGGAATTTCTGAAATTCAAAATGTAGGAAAAATAGAAATTATAGATAGTAGTTCAAATCATCTTATTTCTAATGATATATTAAAAAAATTCAATACAACTTTTAATAATGTTGAAGTTAATGTAGAAAATATAACTAATACCGGAATTACATTTACTATTACTGATAAAAATGATATAAAATATAATTTTGATAATAATTATGATATATTCAAAAATGTAGCAGAGAAACCTTCAAATGAGCCAATAATTGGAGAAGATGGTTCAATGTCTATGCCTGCATATGAAGGAGATAAATGGCAAGAATTATTTAAAGTATCAGACAATATAGAAAACAAGGCAAATATTGAAAATATAGATGAAAACACAAAAAGATATACATTTGATTGGTCTAATATATATGGACCATTAAAAAGTGGGGAATATAGATTTGTTTTGGGAGATATTGAAGTTAAGTCAAATTATTTAGTTATAAGAAACAACATAGAAAGTATTTCTGCCAAATTTGAAGTAGATGATAATGGAAAAATTTCTGATTTAGAAATAGAAAAGGGGGTTTAGAAGAACAAACAATTTATAGTTAATAAACCTTAAAATTGGAATAATATAGAAAACGATAATAGGAGGAAAAATATAGTGGAAGATAATGTTAGGCAAAGAGAAGAAGATATGGATGAATTACGTAAAATGTTAGATACTGTTGCAAATCAAAATAAAGATGAAATATCAAAAGGAAAAGAGGAATTAGTAGATATTAGTAAATATAAAGATGTTTCTTTTCAATTAGAACAAAATGGAGAAAAATTTACTGTCACAAAAAATATTTTTGAAATATTATTGACAAAAGATGGTGAAGCTTGGCATGAATTTTATGATGATCAAGGAAATCTATTAGCTAAAGTATCTGAAGAAAATTATTTAAGCTTTAAAACTGCTATAGAGATGGGAGAAGCAGATATAGATAAAAATTCTTTAGAATATAATATTTTATCTAAGACTCCAGAAAAAAGTTTGTTGGAATTAGAAAATGAGCAAAAAGAACAAGTTGCAGATGCTTTAGGTATGGATAAAGATACTATAAAAACACTTAATATTTTACAAACTGATGGAAGTATGAAAGGCAAAAAGAATCAAAATCAAATGTTAGATGAAAAGAAAAAAGAAGCACAAGAAAAGTTAAAGCAATTTATGGCATTAGGTATAGAAGTAGATACTAGAGAAATGGCTACATCAGATGATACAATTAAAGAGTTTTTACAAGTTGATGCTGATAAATTATTGATAGTACAGATAAATGGAGACTGGAGAGCCTTAGAAATAGATAATGAAGGAAAGATGCATATAGCTAAAAATTTAGAAATTGTAGATAATAATCAATCCTTCAAGACAATAGGAGATGATGGAGTTCCAGAAAAAAGAATGCCAGAAATAGAATTTAGAAGAAAAGATAATCCAGATATTTCCTTAGCAGTTGATTCTAATAATAAAGAAAATCAAACTCAATTATATTTAATTGCAGGAAATAGTAGAAGTGCTACAGAACTTGAAACTAAATTTAATGTGTCACCTTATGCTGATGCAAAAAATAATGAGTTAGTTCAAAGGGCTCAAGAAAATCCAGATGATGAAAGAATTGTGCATCCTAAAAAAGAAGATAAAGAAGAGAAAGACAAAGACCCTCATGAACCTGGAGAAAGAGTCTTAGGAGAAGATGAAGAAAATTCATAAAAATAAAATTCCTATAAGTACATTTATATTTTACTTATAGGAATTTTTAAATGTATATAATCTTTGGAATTAGTAGAAAAATTTTTATATTACAAATTATTTATACTTTTTAATCTTTATAATTTTCTAATTCTTTAATTTTATCTCTTATTTCAGCTGCTTTTTCAAATTCTAGGTTTTGAGCATATTTAAGCATTTCATCAGTTAATCTATTAATTACTTCTTCAATACTTTCACCTTGCTTAATATCTTTTGTAGCATTTGCTTCAGTTTGATAAGTTGCTTTAATAGTTTCTCTAATTGCTTTACTAATTGTTTTAGGCGTAATATTGTGTTCTTTATTATATGATTCTTGTATTTTTCTTCTCCTATTAGTTTCAGTAATTGCTTTTTCCATAGAAGGCGTAAGTTCATCTGCATACATTATAACTTTACCATCAGTATTTCTAGCTGCACGTCCAATAGTTTGAATTAGTGAACGCTCTGAACGTAAGAACCCTTCTTTATCTGCATCTAAAATTGCAACTAAAGAAACTTCAGGGATATCTAGTCCTTCTCTTAAAAGGTTAATTCCAACTAATACATCAAATTTACCCATACGTAAATCTCTAATAATTTCCATTCGCTCTAGAGCTTTTATATCTGAATGCATATATCTAACTTTAATA
The DNA here is from genome assembly GCA_944392515.1 of uncultured Clostridia bacterium. Taxonomy (GTDB): domain Bacteria; phylum Bacillota; class Clostridia; order TANB77; family CAG-508; genus CAG-793. The sequence goes on along the minus strand of CALXWV010000018.1, from coordinate 2,438 downwards.
TCTAAGCCTTCTAAATATGAAGTTAAATCTTCAGCCATTTTTTTAGTAAGAGTTGTAACTAATACTCTTTCATTTTTCTCAGTTCTTTCTCTAATTTGCTCAATTAAATCATCTACTTGATTTGTAACAGGTTTAACCTCAATTTTAGGATCTAAAAGTCCTGTTGGTCTTATTATTTGCTCAACAACTCTATCTTTTGAATGTTCGAGTTCATAATCTCCAGGTGTAGCACTTACAAATACGGCTTGATTAATTCTTTCTTCAAACTCATTAAATTTTAGTGGCCTATTATCAAAAGCAGAAGGCAATCTAAAGCCATAATTAACTAAAGTTTCTTTTCTAGCTCTATCTCCGTTATACATTGCTCTTACTTGTGGTATGGTTGCATGAGATTCATCAATAAGAAGTAAAAAGTCTTTTGGAAAGTAGTCAAATAGGGTAAATGGTGGACTACCTGGTTCTCTTCCGCTGATATGTCTAGAATAATTTTCAATACCTTGACAAAATCCTGTTTCTTTCATCATTTCTATATCAAAATTTGTTCTTTCTTCAATTCTTTGTGCCTCTAAAAGTTTACCATTATCTTTAAAATATTTTACTCTTTCTTTTAATTCTTCACTAATAGTCTCTATAGCTCTTTCCATTTTATCTTGAGTTGTTACATAGTGTGAGTTAGGAAATATCATAACATGGTTTCTTGTAGCTTCAACTTTACCGGTTAATGGATTAATAACATCAATTTTTTCAACTTCATCACCCCAGAAGCTAACTCTAACTGCAGTTTCACTTTCATCAGAAGGATATATTTCAACAACGTCACCTTTAGCTCTGAAAGTTCCTCTTTTAAAATCTAATTCATTTCTTGTATATTGCATATTAATTAATTTTTTTAAAACAGTATTTCTTTCAACTTGCATACCGGGTCTTAAAGAAATAATCATATGCTCATAATCTATAGGGTCACCTAAACCATATATACATGAAACTGATGCAACTATTATTACATCTCTTGTTTCAAAGAGAGCAGCAGTTGCAGAATGTCTTAATTTATCTATTTCATCATTAATAGAAGCATCTTTTTCAATATATGTATCTGAAGAAGGAACATAAGCTTCTGGTTGATAATAATCATAATAGGAAACAAAATATTCAACATTATTCTCAGGAAAGAACTCTTTAAATTCTGAATAGAGTTGCCCAGCTAAAGTTTTATTATGTGCTAGAACTAATGTAGGCTTTTGTACTTTCTCAATAATATTTGCCATAGTAAAAGTTTTTCCGGAACCAGTAACACCAAGTAATGTCTGAAATTTCTTTCCTTCTTTTATTCCATTAGATAGATATTCTATTGCTTGTGGTTGATCACCAGTTGGCTTGTAATCTGAAACTAGTTTGAACATTTTTATCTCCTTTCACCCAAGAGGCACCCAAGAGGGACGTTCCTTTTTGGGTTTTTATGAATATATTATAGCAAATTATGTGTAGTAATACAATAAAATGTGTAACTTAATAAAAAGATGGATAAACTATTGCAAATATGTTAAAATAATGATAAAATAATGATAACTTGAAAGGAGAGATTATTATGATAAATATTAGACCAGTTTCAGATTTAAGAAACAAATATCCGGAAATCGAAGAATTAGTGTTAAAAGAAGATGAACCAGTATATCTTACTAAGAATGGTTATGGATCAATGGTTGTAATGAGTATAGAAAAATATTCAGAACTTATAAGCCAAAAAGAGTATGATGAATATGTAGAAAATGCTTTGGATGAGGCAGATAGAGAAGCAGAAGATCCTAACACAAAATATTATAGTCATGAGGAAGTTTTTGGAAAGATAAGGAGAAAATTAAATGGAGTAAAAATATAATATTAAATACTTACCTTCATTTTATAGAGATTTAGATGGTATTACTGACTATATTAAGTATGAGTTACAAAATGGAATAGCCGCTAATAGATTAGTTGATGAAATTGAAAATGAAATAAATAAGAGGTTGCAAAATCCTGAATCTTTTGAAAAATTCCAATCGAGAAGGAAAAGATTAAATACATATTATAGAATTTATGTAAAAAACTATACTATATTTTATGTTGTAATAGATAATACTATGGAAGTAAGAAGAATTATCTATTACAAAAGAAATTTTGAAAAATTAATTTAATGTTATTGAATTTTTGTATTAACTTTATCATTGACATTATAAAAACAAATGTTTTATAATGTATAAAGCAAATTTTTAAGCAATAATGAAAGGAATAAAGCATTATGAATGATAACATAGTAATAAAAGGAGCAAAAGAACATAATTTAAAAAATATAAGTTTAGAAATACCAAAAAATAAATTAGTAGTAATTACAGGTCTTTCTGGTTCAGGAAAATCATCTTTAGCATTTGATACACTTTATGCGGAAGGTCAAAGAAGATATG
>CALXWV010000017.1 GCA_944392515.1 uncultured Clostridia bacterium | reverse complement strand
AAATAAAAGAAAGAGAAGTAAGTAAAGAAGAAATAGAAGAAAATGAAAAAGAATATAAGAAAAAAACTTGGCTTTTATATAGAATTCCACTAATAGTAGTAATTATATTAGCCATAATTTATATATTAACATCAAAACATTTATTATTGATTCCAATTGCACTCATATTTGTTGCAGTTCTTTATGGTTGGGACTGTCACGGAAGAATCTGTCCTAATTGTAAAAAATGGAATTCGACAGTAACTTTAAATGCTGAAACTGTTCTTAGAAAAAATCAAGTTATTAAAAAAAATTTATTTGGAAAAGATAAAACAAAAGAGAAAAAAGACATAGTAAATAAAACAAAAAATAAATGCTTAAATTGTGGCCATATACAAGAAATTGAAAAAATAAAATAAAAAAGTCATAACCCCCAGTAAGTAGCATATACATTTACTGGAGGTAATTTTTTATGTTTGTAGTATTCAATAAAGAAAAAATATACTCTTACCTAGTATCTATTCGGAACTGTAGTAATTCTATTTGTTATGGCAATAGCAATAACTAATCGAAATGAAAAAATTATAGAAACTTCTACAAATGCAATAATTTCAAATAAAATTGAACAAAACGAATATAATATAGATATGGAATCATCTAAGGAAAATAATACAAATATTACAAAAATGTTACAAAAATAAAAGAAAATCAACTTTTTATGTAGACAAACTGAAAAATATGTTGTATAATAGGTTATAGCGCATAAGTATTCTAAAATTTTTATTAGATGAATAAGATACACAAGAATAATTAAGGAGGAATTGATAGTGGAAACAAATTTTGCTGAAAATAACCACATTATATTAGTTGGAAAGATAACAGATGAGAAAAAATTTAGTCATGAAATTTATGGAGAGAAGTTTTACACTTTTGATTTAAGTGTACCACGTTTAAGTGGAAATGCAGATATAATACCAGTTACTATATCTGAAAGATTATTCAAAGAAGAAGATTTAGTAGTTGACAAGAAAGTTAAAATAACAGGTCAATTCAGATCTTACAATAGTTATGAGAATGAAAAAAACAGATTGATTTTAACAGTGTTTGCAAAGGACATCGAGTTTTTACCAAATCAAGAAGAAGAAATAGTTGCAAGCAAAGACTTAGTTTCAAATGAAGTTGTTTTAACAGGTTACATTTGTAAACAACCTATTTACAGACAAACACCATTTGGAAGAGAAATTGCAGATATTCTTTTAGCAGTTAACAGAGCATATAATAAATCTGATTATATTCCATGTATTACTTGGGGAAGAAATGCTAGATATTGTTCTAAAATGGAAGTAGGAACAGAAGTAAAAGTTGTAGGTAGAGTTCAATCAAGAGCTTACGAGAAAAAGCATGAAGATGGTACAGTAGAACAAAAAATAGCTTATGAAGTTTCTATATCTAATTTAGAAGTAATAGATAGTGAAAAAAAATCAGATGAAGCTTCAAATGAAACTGCACAAACTGAAAATAGTGAAAACATTCAAGAAGTAAAGACTGAAACTGAACAAGCATAATAAAAATATATAAACCTTAGTAAAAGTATGGTACTTTATATTAAATAAAGTACTGTATTTTTTTGGCTTTTCTCATTGACTTTTGAGGCAAATGCAAATATAATATATATGTAAAATTTTGCAAGGAGGAAAGTTATGGGTGAAGTTATAGTTATAACATCTGGAAAAGGCGGAGTAGGCAAAACTACAACAACTGCAAATGTAGGCGCAGCTTTAGCCCTAAGAGGTAAAAAAGTTGTACTTGTAGATACAGATATTGGCTTAAGAAACCTTGATGTTGTAATGGGACTAGAAAACAGAATAGTATATGACATAGTAGATGTTGTAGAAGGAAAATGTAAATTAAGACAAGCTCTAATAAAAGATAAAAGATTCACAGATTTATTTTTATTACCAGCAGCCCAAACTAGAGATAAAAGTGCAGTAAACGAAGAACAAATGAGAGAATTAACAGGCAAATTAAAAGAAGAATTTGACTATATACTAATAGATTGTCCAGCAGGAATAGAACAAGGATTCAAAAATGCAATAGCTGGAGCAGATAGAGCAATTGTAGTAACAAATGCTGAGATATCTTCAATTCGTGATGCAGATAGAATTATTGGTTTGTTAGAAGCATCAGAAATAAGAAATCCAGAGTTAATAATTAACAGGTTAAGACCTGAAATGGTTAAAAGAGGCGAGATGATGGATGTTGAAGACATTCTAGACTTGCTATCAATAGATTTAATAGGTGTTGTACCTGAAGATGAATATATAATAACTCAAACTAATAAAGGTGAGCCAGCAGTATCAAATAAAAAGGCTCCTTCAGGAAAAGCATATATAGAAATTGCTAGAAGAATACTTGGAGAAAATGTTGAAGTAACAATACCAGGTAGAAAAAAAGAAGGATTTTGGAGTAAATTAAAAAGAAATTTAAAAAAATAAATGCAATGGAGGAAATAGGAATGTTTGAAAACATTATGGTTTTTTTTAAAAAACTAAATAAGAAAAATGAACAAATAGAAGGTAAAACAAATAAAGATGAGGCAAAAGAAAGATTACATTTAGTACTTATGCAAGATAGAGCAAATGTATCTGCTGACTTCTTAGATATGATGAGACAAGAAATTATAGACGTAATAAAAAAATATATAGATGTAGATGAAAAAGAAATTGATGTAAGATTAACTAATAAACAAAATAGTGATGGAACAACAGGAGCACCTGCTTTATATGCGAATATTCCTATAATAAGTATAAAAAATGATAAAAGAAATGTAAAAAAAGAAGAAAGAAAGACAGAAGTACAAAATGAAAATATAGATGGTAGTAAAGAGATTGTAGATTTATCAAAAGATAAAAAAGAAAATGAATCAAGTAGTAGCGAAGAAAATTTAGATTCTAAAGATGAAGTGATAGTAGAAGAAGCAAATACAGAATCTACTGCAATTGAGAATAAAGAAGAAGAAAAAGTAGATAATAAAGTAGAAGAAATAAATACGGTAGAAGAAGAAAATAAAGAAGAAAAAGAAGTTAAAGAGAATAATAATCAAGAGGCAAATGAACCAAAAGCAACTGAAAGTAAAAAAAAAGTAACTGATGCTTCAAAAAAGAAATCAAGTTCAAAAACAAGTAAAGGAAATAAATCAAAAGCAAAAAAGTCTAATAAAAAGAAATAGAGGAATAGATGAAAAAAAGATTATCTAAGAATATAGAATGGTCAATTTTAATATGCACAATCCTATTAATTATAATAGGATTGATTGCTCTTTTTTCAGCAACTCAAACCACAGAATATGATGAATTCAAAAAGCAAATTTTATGGATAGGTATAAGTATTCCATTTATTATTGCTTTTATTTTAATAGATTATGAGACATTAGCAAAAGTATCTCCAATCTTTTATGCAGTGTTAATTATATTATTAATAGGAGTACTGTTTACAGAACCGATTAATGGTGCTACAAGCTGGTATTCATTTGGGTCATTTTCATTACAACCAGCTGAATTTTCAAAGATATTTGTAATAATGGTATTATCATTGGTAATGTCAAAAATGCTTCAAAAGGGAAAAAGAGAAATAAGTAGACCAACAAGACTTTTAATTTTATTAGCAATTATAGGCTTGCCAGTTTTACTTATTATTAAACAACCTGATTATGGAACTGCTTTAGGTTTTTGTATTGCATTTATACTTATGCTTTTTGTTGGAGGTATAGATAAAAGATATATTATTGCTGGATTTTTAATTGTTGCAATCTCTCTTCCATTATTATACTTTTTTGTATTACCTGAACATGCCAAAAAAAGAATTGAGGTATTTTTTAATCAAGATCTAGATCCAAGAGGAGCAGGATATAATTTAACACAATCTAAACTTGCTATTGGTGCAGGTGAGCTACTAGGAATGGGGTTACTTAAGGGAAATCAAACACAATTAGGTTACTTAAGCCCTAAAACAACAGACTTTATATTTTCAGTAATAGGAGAAGAAATGGGATTTATAGTTGCAGCGGCTATTGTAATACTCTATGTTGTCCTGATTACAAAAGCAATGTATGTTGCAAAAACTGCAAAAGACAATCTAGGTTCATTTATTGCAATTGGAATAGCTGGTATATTCTTATTCCACATGACTGAGAATATAGGTATGACAATTGGTCTTTTACCAATAACAGGAGTTCCACTTCCATTTGTAAGTTATGGTGGTAGTTCACTTTTAAGTAATTTAATTATGATAGCAATATTATTAAATATAAGTGGAAGAAGACAAAAAGCAATATTTATTGAATAATATAAGAAAACCAATATTCAGGATAATAATAAAAATTTAAATAAAATAAATCTAAATATATAGGAAGTTTAAAAAAGAGAATTAAGTATGTTAAAAAAATTAAAAATAGGAAATGTAGAATTACAAAACAATATAATATTAGCTCCAATGGCAGGTTTAACAGACCTGTCTTTTCGTCTTATATGTGAAAAATATAATCCGGGGTTAGTTGTAACAGAAATGGTTAGTAGCAAGGCCTTATTTTACAATGACTCAAAAACAAAAGAATTACTAAAAATGGATGGAGAAAAAAGACCAATATCTGCACAAATTTTTGGAAGTGATGTAGAGTCAATGGCATATGCTGCAAAGTATGTTAGTAAAATAGCAGATATAGTAGATATTAATATGGGTTGTCCTGCTCCAAAGGTAGTAAAAAATGGAGATGGAAGTAGACTGTTATTAGATTTAGATAAAGTGTATGAAATTGTTAAAGCAGTAGTAGATAATTCAAGCGTTCCAGTAACAGTAAAAATACGAAAAGGATGGGATAATGAGCATATAGTTGCAGTAGATGCTGCAAAAGCAATTGAAAGTGCAGGAGCTAGTGCAATTGCTATTCATGGAAGAACTAGAAGCGAATATTATACAGGTGTAGCAGATTGGGATATAATAAAAAGAGTAAAAGAAAGTGTAAATATACCTGTTATAGGTAATGGAGATATAAAATCTCCTGAAGATGCAAAAAGAATATTAGAAGAAACTAATTGCGATGGTATTATGATAGGAAGAGCAACTTTAGGTAGACCTTGGATATTAGAACAGATAAGAACTTATTTAGAAACAGGGAAAGTAAGGAAAATTACAAGCAAAGAAATATTAGAAACAATTTTAGAACATATAGAATTAGAAGTGAAAGAAAAAGGCGAATATACTGGTATAAGAGAAATGAGAAAACATATATGTTATTACTTAAAAGGATTGCCAAGAGCTTCAAATGTAAGAGATACAATTAATCATTTAGAAAGTAAAAAAGAAGTTGAAAATATTCTTATAGAATATTTTGAAAAATTAGATGATTAGTAATTAGCGATTAATAATCACTAGTTTTATTATAAGAATATGAAATTAAATAGTATTAAAAATATATAATTTATATATTTTTAGTACTATTTTTTCTTATATAAAATGCATATTCTATTCATATAGTACAAAGCCTTTGAATAAAAATATTAATGGAGTATAAAAATATTTTGTACTTTAATTTTATTTTGTGAGGAATTGAATATGAGAAAATGGTTTAAAATTATAGCTTTTATTATAATTATAATAGTAACTCTTTTAATCTGTAATTTTTTTGTTAAAACTAATTATAAATTAGAGCAAAATGGAAATAATAAAAGTATACAAGAGATTGAACAATATATTCTAAATGTAACATCATATAAAGCAAAGATAAATGTAACAGTTAGTAGTAATAAAAATGCAAATTTTTATGAGTTTGAACAAGAGGTAAGAGGGCAGAGTTATTCAAAACAATTAGCTATATCACCAGACAGTCTTGCAGGGATGGAAATAATATATGAAAGTGGTGTAATTACAATTCAAAATACACAATATAGTTTAAGCAACATATATGAAAATTATCCATTTATTTCAACTAATTCTTTATTTCTCACATCATTTATAGAAGGATATAGAAATTCAGAATCAAAGAATATAACAGAAGTAGATGAAAAAATACAAATGAGTTATATTTCGGGAATCAATAAATATAATAATAAACAAATTCTTTACATAAATAAAGCAAAATTAGAACCAGAAAATTTGCAAGTATATGATATTAACAATGAACTAAAAGTAGACATAAAATATAATGAGATAGAATTAAACATTTAGAAATATATATCATCTCAATATAATATTGGGAGAGTAGATATGAATATAAAAAGAGGAGATATGTTTTATGCAGATTTAAGTCCAGTAGTAGGTTCTGAACAAGGAGGAATTAGACCAGTTATAATAATACAAAATGACTTAGGAAATAAACATAGTCCAACAGTTATAGCAGCAGCAATAACTTCACAAATGGGAAAAGCAAAACTTCCAACACATATAGAAATAGGCTCACAAAATGGAGGATTAAAGACTAATTCAGTGGTTTTAGCAGAACAAGTTAGAACAATAGATAAAAGTAGATTAAAAGAAAAAATAGGTCATATTGATGATGAAAATTTAATGCATCAAATTAATAATGCTCTTGGTGTAAGCATAGGCTTAGAAGATATTTAAAAAGTTAATTAATTTATCATATTATTAAAGATTAATAAAATATTAAAGAAAAAAATTAATCGTTTGTCTTATTTTGTCAAATAATGTCGAAAAAAGGCGAACGATTTTTCTTTACAATTACCATAATATGGAGTATAATCTAATTAATTAAATTTTCTAATTTAATTTTTTTCAAAATAATTTAAGTCTTAAATTATCTTTAAATTATCCCAAATAATTAAAAATAAATAAAGTCTAGGGATGGCTTTTATTTATAGTAAAGGAGTTATATGAAAAAACGAATTAAGCTTTTTATTATTGCTTTTTTGTTTGTAATAACTTGGTCTTTGCATACAAAAACATTAGCAGTATTAAATTGCAAAAATGTATCAGATGATAAAGTAAGATATGTAAATGCAACATTTGCAAATATTAATTATGAAGATTTTAATGCTTACCAAAGACAAATAGATAAAGAAGATTATTATGCTTTATCTCTAGAAGATAGATATAAGGTAGATAGTAATTATATACTTACATATTCAACTGAAAATAAATGCTCAGGAGGTATACAAAATGGATTTTTAGATGTTGGCGTATATGGTAATTCCTCAGGAGTAGTACAAGGATTAGTTAAAGATAGACTTGTAGATGGTAATATAAGTTTAGCTGAAAAATATAAAAATATAATGACTTTCTTTCCTTCTGAAAATATAAATCATAATGTATTTAGTGAAGTATTAGATAATTGGAAATTTCCATTTATAAAAGAAGACAACGGTTATTATAGTTTTAATAGTGATAAATACCATGTATATAAAGATTACAATACAAAAACTTTTAGATTACATGAAGGTGAAAGAAGTGGATTTTTTCCATTTAATAATTGTAATGATGATACATCTGTACCAAGCAATAGAGAGCTGATATTTTCAGCAAAAATAGAAATACCATTTATTATGACTAATAATGGAAAAATAATTAATAAAGAAACAAAAGAATATGAAGATATGGTATTTAATTTTTCAGGTGATGATGATGTATGGATTTTTGTAGATGATAAATTAGTATTAGACTTAGGCGGATGCCATGTAAAATTACAAGGAAATATTAACTTTGCAAAAAATGAAGTATATTATGAAAATATATATAATCCAAAAACTAATCAAAATGAAGTAGATGTATACAAAAAAGCTTTTGAAAATGGAATGCTTTCTCAAGGAGAACATACTTTAACACTTTTTTATTTAGAACGAGCAGGAGGAGATTCAAATTTATTTGCATCATTTAATTTACAAAGTGGAGGAGTACAAGCCAATTATATAGACCTAGATACAAATAAGGTGCTAGATACTGAGAGTCAAAGTGGACCAGTAGGAGAAAAAGTTACAACTAAAGCAAAAAATATTTCAGGATACACATTAGTAAAAAAGCCAGAACAAGAAAACTTTACATTAACAGAAAGTTTGCAAACAGTAAATTATTATTATGCAAAAAATACAATAGTTACAGCAAAATATGTAGATGAAGTTACAAATAGAGAAATAGCAAAAAGCGAAACTATTAATGGAAAATCAGGAGATACGTATAAAACTAATAAAAAAACAATAGAAGATTATGATTTTACAAAAGTAGATGGAAATGTAGAAGGTACTATGAAAGGCGAACCTATAAATATAATTTATTATTATAGACATAAGTCAAATGTTACTGTTAATTACATAGATAAAGATACAAATGAAATTATAGATACAGAAAAAGAAACTTTGTATGAAGGAGATACATATACTTCTGAAGAAAGAAAATATGAAGATTATAAATTAATAGAAAAACCAGAAAAAGAAACTGTTACAATTGAAAAGGAGGATATCACATTAAATTATTATTATCAAAGGTTAAAATTTAACTTGCAAATAGAGATGAATTTAGATAAAGCATATATTAATGGAAATTATTATGGCTTAAATGGAAAATTAGGCAAAATAGAAACTGAAATTAGAGATGCCAATAAAAACTCTTCTTTACAAATTTATTATAATATAAAAGTTAAAAATAATGAGGAAAGAGTTGGAAGCGGATATATAACCTTTACAATACCAGAAGGCTTTTCTATGAAAAATACTGACTGGGAGATAAATAAAAATATTGCAAGATTTAAAGTAACTGATTTAGAAATTGGAGAAACAAGAGAATATCAAATAATATTGCAAAAAAATGAAAATGTTGATATAGCAGGAGATTTTAAGGCATATATTAGGATAGACTCAGAAAAATTACAAGAGACAACTTTAGAAGATAATGAAGATATGAACGAACTTGCAATTATGCCTAGAACAGGAGTCGTTATATTAAATGTACTTCCTATAATTACTCTACTTTTAGGTTTAGCAATTATAATTGCATTAAAAATTAAGAAAAATAAACAAAAAAATAAATAAAATATTGAAAAAGCTAAAGATAAAATTAATAAAAATAAGATTAATAAAATAACTAGACTAATAAAATAGAAAGTTTCTTTAAGATAAAGAAACTTTCTATTTTTTTTATATTTTAAATAATTTTTTATTAACAAAATATATTTATATTAATAGATTATTAAACTTTTAATTTTTTGATTAATTTTATTTCATCATATAGTTTGTCGATTCTGTCCTGCCTAATAACTAAGGCATTTTCATATTCAGCAAGAACCTGAGTATAATTATCAAAATTTTCTCCTGATTGAAATAAAAGTTGCATGCCAGCTTTATAGTAATCCTGCATTTGAGGCTTTTTGGCTGTATTCATTTTATGTTCATATTTTTTTACTGTTTTTAGTCTTTTTATTTGATCTTTAATATAATTGACATAATTCATAACACAACTTATTTCATAAAGAGTATCATCAATTACAACTTTAAATAATGCTTTAAGCGGCTTTGGATTAATTTTACCAAGTCTTTCATTTTGCTTTAATTGGTCTAAAGCAATAACATCTTTACTAGGTTGTGCATCTTGAATAAGTTCTTTTAAAGTTTGTGAAATATTAACGTGAGTTGTATATTGCCTTTTGGTTACTATTGCATCATATTCATCTGCAACACGAATTATTTGAGCAGAATAAGGAATATCTGGTTTACGAAGACCTCTTGGATAGCCTGTTCCATTTAATGCTTCATGATGATACCAAGGACCGTCAGAATATGGCCTTAAAGCTAAATCATCCATACAATATTTGTAGCCAAGAGTAGTATGACTTTTCATTATCTCATATTCTTCATCTGTAAGTTTACCGGGTTTATTTACAATTTCTTTAGGAATAAAAAGTTTACCTATATCGTGTATATAGGCTGCAATAACACAGTGGATAGTAAATTGACTATTGCAATGCATGTATTCACAAATTCTTCCTACTAAATTAGCTACATTTTCACTATGCTTTTTGGTAAATAAATCTAGACTATCCATAACTATTAAATGGTCTTGTATGGAACTATCTAAATCGTGTATTTTTAAGTTTGTAGGACTATAAAAATCATATTTTTCTTCTAACATATTGTTCTCCTTAAAACTTTGAAAGTTCATTTTTACTTTAGTTACAAAATACAATATAATTATATCAAAGACAATAAGTAAAAAACAATAAAAAATATGAAAAACAATATTAAATTTTGATGACAAAAAATAATATTTGTGATAATATGATATAAAAGTCGAATAGTGGGCTTAAAAATATTTATAAAATAGACTAAATACAATAATTAAAAGTAGGGATAAATATGAAAAATATATTAATACATTGTGCAATGCAAAAAGAAGGAATGCAAATTGCAAAAGCACTTAACTTAACTAAAAGAGAAAATAAATATGTAGATGTGGCTAAATTGAATGAAAAAATAAATTGCACTAGAAGTAAAGATAATGAATCGATTCAGGATTTTATTACTATATACTCAAATTGTGTAGAAAGAATAAATAAGAGTGAGAATATAGATAATGAAATTTTGAAAAATAATAATATAAATTTAATTATTACTGGTATTGGAAAACAAAAAACAGCAATAGGACTTACTAAATATTTATGTGAAAATGACAAACCAGATTTAATAATAAATCTTGGTTATGCAGGTTCTGTAAATTGCAAAATTGGAAATTGGATTTCTATAAATAAATCATATAACCTAGAATGGGACATACCAGGAGAACAAAAATATAGTATGGACGATTTAGGAGGACAAGACTTAGTTACTATTGATGAGCTTGAAAAATTACCATGCTATTCTTCTGAATGTTTTGTAAATAGCACAGATATAAAAGAAAATGTTATATTTGATATGGAGCTTCATTCAATATCTTTAATAGCAGATTTATATAAAATACCACTAGCTTCATTAAAAAAAGTAAGTGATAATTTAAGCATGGATGATTATTATAAAACCATAGATAATAATGAATTATTTGAACTTGAAAGTTCAATAAAATATATTAAGAAATTAATAAACGAAAGGCAAAATATATGTTCTTAAAGAAATTAGAAATGCAGGGCTTTAAGTCTTTTGCAGATAAAACAGTATTTGAATTTAAAAAAGGAATAACCGCAGTAATAGGACCAAATGGATCAGGAAAAAGTAATATTGCAGATAGTATTAGATGGGTTTTAGGTGAGCAAAGTATGAAATCACTAAGAGGCTCTAAATCAGAAGATATTATTTTTGCAGGGACGCAAAATAGAAAATCTTTAGGTTTTGCAGAAGTAAATATGGTAATAGATAATACTGATGGCTCACTTCCTGTAGAATATAGTGAAGTCACAGTTACAAGAAGACTATATAGAACAGGAGAAACAGGATACTTTATTAACAAAGTTCCTTGCAGACTTAAAGATATACTTGAGCTATTTATGGATACTGGTATCGGTAAAGATGGTTATTCAATTATAGGACAGGGAAAAATTGATGAAATTTTAAGCAATAAATCTGAAGATAGAAGAAAAATATTTGAAGAGGCATCAGGAATAGTTAAATATAGAACCAGAAGAGAAGAATCAGAAAAAAAATTAGAACAAACAAAATTAAACTTAGTTAGGATAAATGATATCTTATCTGAAATTGAAGCAAATATTGAACCTCTAAAATTACAATCAGAAAAAGCTAGAAAATTTTTAGATTTAAGAGAAGAATTAAAAAATATCGAAGTAGGTTTATTTGTTTTAAAAATAAATACATATAAAGAAAAATTACAAGAATTAGAAAAAAACAAAGATATATTTGAAAATCAAAGTTTAGAAGAAAATAATAAACTTGAAGATATGCAGAATTTAAAACAAGAGCTAAAAAATCAAATAGAACAAATTTCTTCAGAGTTAGAAAGAATCCAAACTCTTGGATATGAGAGTGAAAATAAAATTGAAAGAATAAATTCAGAAATAAATGTAAGTAAAGAAAAAATATCTAATAATAGTGAAAATAAAAATAGATTAGAAAATGAAATTACAGCAAGCACAATTACAATTTCTAATTTAGAAGAAGAAAAACAAGGAAAGCTTTGTAAAAAAGAAAATTTGCAAGAAAATAAAGAAAAGTTTGCAAAAGAACTAGAAGAAAAAGAAGAAGAACTAAAAAAACTTAATCAAAAATTATCAAGCAAAGAATTAGAAATAGAGTCAAAAAAGAAACAAGTAGAAGATTTAAAAGAAAATAAATATTCTTTAGAAAATGAGATAACAGAACAAGATGTAAATTTTGAAAACTTTGAAAATAGAAAAAAACAGACAGAAAAAGAATTGACATCAGTTATATCTGAACTTGACGAAAAGAGAATGCATAAAAATGATATAAACAGCAGTTTTTCTAAAATAGAAAGTGAAAAAAATAAGCGTGAAGAAAAAGCTAAAAAAGATAAAGCTGAAAAAGATGAATTAGATAGAAAAATAAAAGATTTTGAAATAAAAATTAATAATTTAGTAGATGAACAAAGACTAAAGAAAAGCAAGTACAATTTCTTAGTTGAAACAGAGAAAGAAAAAGAAGGTTATACTAAGTCTGTAAAAGAATTATTAATTGCATGTGAAAACAATCCTACATTAAAAAATGGAGTTCATGGAATCTTAGCTAATATAATTTCTACTGATGCAAAATATAATACTGCAATAGAAATGAGTTTAGGAGCAAGTCTGCAAAACATAGTTACACAAAATGAAGAAGATGCTAAAAAGTTAGTTGAATATTTAAGAACAAATAAATTAGGAAGAGCATCATTTTTACCTATTTCTACTGTTCATGGAAAAAAACTTGAAAATATTAAACAAAGTAGTGGAATTATAGGTTTAGCATCAGATTTAGTAAAATACAAAAAAGAGTATGAAGGAATAGTACTTAATTTATTAGGAAGAACAGTTATTACTGATAATATGGATTCAGCAATAAAATTAGCTAAAGAGAACAAATATTCTTTTAGGATTGTTACATTAGATGGAGACATTATAAATCCTTCTGGAGCAATAACTGGTGGATTTGTAAATAAGAAAACAGCTAATATTTTAGGTAGAAGCGAAGAAATAAAAAAATTAGAAATAGAAATAAAGAAATTAGATGAGAAAATAGAAACTTTAAAGCAGGAAAAAGAAAAAATACAAGTAGATGGAAAAGCTGGGGAAATAGAAGAAAATACTAAAAAGTTGCAAGAAATAGAAATAACTTATGCAAGAGAAAAAGAAAAATTAATCCAATTAGAAGAAAACATAAATTCAATTATAGCTAGAAAAGAAAAACTAGAGAAAGAAAAAGAAGACTTAGAGGATAAAAAGAAAATAGCTATAGCAAAAAAAGAAGAATTACAAGAAAATGTTAAAAAGACAGAAGAGCAAATAGAAGTATTATCAAAAGAAATAGAAGAATTTGCTACTCTTAATAAAGATAATCAAAAATACATAGATGATTTAAATTTAGATATTACAAATTTAAAAATATCTGTTTCATCATTTGATGAAAGTTCCTCTTCAATGGATGAAATAATAGAAAGAATAGAACAAAGTATATCAAATGAAAAACAATCAATTGAAAATAAAAAGCTTCAAATTGAAAAAATTGAAGAACAAAACTCATCTATTAGAAATAATATTTTAGAATTGCAAAATAATATAGAAAAAATAAAAGCTGAAGTTTCAGGAAGCAGTGAAAAAATTGAAACCTTAAAGAATAATAAAAATGCAAAGAATAGTAAATTAGATGATATAGAAAAAAATATTGAAAAACAATTTGAAGTAATACAAAATGTAAAAGAACAGTTAGTAAAAATAGGAATAAAGAAAACAAATACAGAACAAGACATTTCAAATACTATAAATGAATTATGGAATGAGTATGAAATAACTCCTAATAATGCAGTAGATTTTCCAAAGCCAACTAATGTTCAAGAAACACAAAAAAGAGTAAATGAGTTGCATAATCAAATAAAAGACTTAGGAAGTGTTAATATAGATAGCATAGAAGAATATAAGAAAACAAAAGAAAGATATGAAACTATGTGTGAACAAAGGTTAGATTTAGAAAATACTATGGCTAAATTAAGAGATATTATTCAAGAAATGACTAAAACTATGAAAGACCAATTCAGCGAGAAATTCAAACAAATAA
The DNA here is from genome assembly GCA_944392515.1 of uncultured Clostridia bacterium. GTDB lineage: Bacteria > Bacillota > Clostridia > TANB77 > CAG-508 > CAG-793. The sequence continues at coordinate 14,134 of CALXWV010000017.1, read as the reverse complement.
ATCATAATTTTAATGAAGTATTTAGAGAATTATTTGGTGGAGGAAAAGCTGAATTAGTATTAGAAGATGAAAACAATATCTTAGAATGTGGAATAGATATAAAAGCACAGCCAACAGGTAAAAAACTACAAAATATGATGCTTTTATCTGGTGGAGAAAAGGCATTAACTGCAATTGCTTTATTATTTGCAATCTTAAAAATTAATCCAGCACCATTTTGCATACTTGATGAAATAGAAGCGGCACTTGATGATGTAAATGTATATAGATTTGCAGAATTTTTAAAGAAATTTAGTGATACTACACAATTCTTAGTAATTACTCATAGAAAAGGTACAATGGAAGCAGCAGATACAGTTTATGGTATAACTATGGAAGAAAACGGAATTAGTAAATTACTATCAATTAAACTTAAAGAAGAAACTGCATAAGGTAGACTAATTATATATTTAAGTTTTGCTAGAATAAAATTATATAATGCCTAAAAATAAATAGTTATATAATAGGAAGATAAAATACTATATGCAGTTAAGTAACATAAAAAAGTAAAATAACATACTATATATCAGTTAGAAAGGAGATATTAGTATGTTAAGTTACATAATTGAAGGCAAAGCAAAATTGTCAGGAAAAGTAGAAGCATCAGGCTCTAAAAATGCTGCACTTCCAATAATAGCTACAGCGATATTAAATCCAGAACCTGTAACTCTATATAACATTCCTAACATTGAAGATACTAAAATTACATTAGAAATATTAAAGTTATTAGGTTGCACAGTCGATAAGAAAAATGGTAAAATAACAATATGTAGCAAAAATATGAACAAAACAACTATTCCTAAAGATTTAATGCACAAATTACGTTCAACAGTAGTTCTTGCTGGGGCTATAATAGGAAGATTCAAAGAAGCCACATTTGCATTTCCAGGGGGATGCAATATAGGAGCAAGACCAATTGATTTACATCTAGATGCATTTAAAAAATTAGGAATAGATATAGATGAAGAAAATGATGTTATAAGTTGCAAGTGCAAAGAAATTATAGGTAAAAGGATAAAACTTAAATTTCCAAGCGTAGGTGCAACTGAAAATATTATCTTAGCATCAGTATATGCAAAAGGAGCTACACATATAACTAATGCAGCAAAAGAACCTGAAATTGTAGATTTGGCTAAATGCTTAAATGCAATGGGAGCTAAAATATATGGAGCAGGAACATCAGAAATTACAATATTTGGAGTAAAAAATCTACATAAGGCTTCATATAAAATAATTTCAGATAGAATAGAAACAGGAACTTTACTTTGTGCAGTTGCAGGTACAGGTGGAAAAGTAACAATAAAAGGTGCAAATCCAGAAAATTTATTAACTGTACTTTACTCTTTAAAAGAAGCGGGATGCAGAGTAACAATAAGTAGAAATACTATAAAATTAGTTGCTCCAAAAAAATTAAAAGCAATTAAATTATCAACAGAACCATATCCAGGATTTCCAACAGATATGCAACCAATAATGGGAGCTATACTTACAAAAGCTGAAGGCAAATCCATCATAGAAGAAAATATATTTGAAAACAGATTTAAGTATGCTGAAGAGTTAATTAGAATGGGAGCAAATATAGAAGAAAATGGCAATATGCTTGAAATTAATGGTGTAGGTACTTTATATGGCAAAGATGTAATGAGCAAAGACTTAAGAGGTGGAGCAGCACTGGTTATTGCAGGATTAATGTCAGAAGGAACAACAAGGGTAGAAAATATTGAGTATATACTAAGGGGATATGAAAATTTAGACGAAAAGCTTAATAAATTAGGAGCTAATATAAAAAAAGAAAAGGTGGTATAAATGCCTAAAAACAAGGTGATAAAAAATAAAAAGAAATCACAAAATAAAAATACAATAAAAAACGATGGAATATTCAATTTTGATGAGCAAGTAGAAGTAAAAAGGAATAAAGTGACTAAAACTGCTCAAAGAAAGAAAAAAACAAGCAAACCTGACATAGAAAAAGATCACTTTATTGGTGAAGATGAAGTTAAACATATTGATAAGAAAAAATTAGAAAAGATAAAAAAAGAAAAATTAAAAGAGAAAAGAACAAAAGAAAAAGAGCTTTTAAAAGAACAAAAAAGGCAAGACAAGCTTAGAAAAAAAAGAGCAATTCAAACTAAGAAAGCAAGAATGACTGAAGAGCAAATAAGAAAAAATAAAAGGATAAAAATTTGCATAAAATTTTTATTACTTTTTGCAGTGGCTATTGGACTTATAATATATTTAATGTTATCACCAATATTTAATATAAAGAATATTACTGTTGAAGGAAATAGCTCTATATCATCTGAACAGATAATAAGTTTATCAAAAATTCAAAAAGAAACTAATTTATTTAAAGTATCAAATAAAGATACAATTTCAGCTATTAAAGAAAATCCTTATGTAAAATCAGTAGAAATAAAAAGAAATTTGCCAGATGGAATAACTTTAGTAATAACTGAAAGAGTAGCAGCATATATGCTTGAATATGGTAGTTCTTATGCATATATAGATAGTCAAGGATATATATTAGAGATTTCAGCAAATCCTAAAGAAGGTTTAGCTAAAATTACAGGATATGAAACTTTGCAAGATGAAATTGTTCCAGGAAATAGACTATGTGAAAACGACTTAGAAAAATTAAATACAGTATTAAAAATTACTTCTGTTGCAAAATTAAATGAAATAGATAGTTTAATTACTACTATTAATATAGAAGATAGTAGCAACTATACTTTGTTCTTAGAAACAGAACAAAAAACTGTTTATTTAGGTGATTGTACAAGCTTAGATACTAGAATGTTATTTGTTAAAACAATATTAGAAAAAGAGAAAAATCATGCGGGTGAAATATTTGTAAATATGAATTTAAATGAAAAGAACCCATTTTTTAGAGAAAAAGTTTAATAGATTGAAAGAAAGGAGAAGAATTTATATGAAAAATAAAAATGCATATATTGCTATTGGAATAGTTTGCGTTGTACTTGGAGCAGCTCTTACAGTTCAAATTAGAACTATGCAAGGAGAAAATTCAGCTGTAGCACAAGCATTTGCTAATAGCGAATTAAAAGATTCTTTACTTGAATGGAAAGAAAAGTCAGAGAATGCAGAAAAAGATTTGGAAGAATCGATTAAAAAACTAGAAAAATTAAGAGATACTTCAACAGCAAATGGCAATAGTTCAGAAGAAAAACAAGAAGAATTAAAAAAGTATAATCAAATATTAGGTCTTACAGATGTTACTGGAGAAGGAATAGTTATGACAGTAACAGATAGTGCTCAATCAAGTACTGCAATAGATATGAATAATTTAATTATTCATGATTCAGATTTAAGAAGTCTAGTTAACGAATTATCTAATGCAGGAGCTGAAGCTATATCTATAAATGATGAAAGAATAGTAAGTACAACTGCAATAACTTGTGCAGGTAATGTAATATTAATAAATGGAAATAAAGTGGGTTCTCCATTTACAATAAAAGCTATTGGTAGTCAAGCAAGTTTATATGGAGCAATTACAAGAGCTGGAGGATATACTTATGGCTTAAAGGCAAGGTCAATACAAGTAGAAACAAAGAAAGTAAATAATATACAAATTTCAAGATATACAGGAGCTCTTACTCAAAAATATGCTAAGGAAGATAAATAGAAAGGAGGCAAAAGCAAATGGAAGAAAAGAAAAAAATAAATAAAGCAACTTTAGTTTTATCAATTGTTTCAGGAGCAATTGCTTTAGTTCTTATTGCTTCAATGTTTGTTCAGTTTAGAACTGTTAGTGAATCAAAAGAATTAAATATAGAAGGATTACGAGATGATGAACTAAGAACTCAAATAGCAAGTTATAAATCAAAGTATGAAGAAACAATGGAACAATATAATGCAAATCAAAATACAATAAATGAATATGAAACAGCTATTAATGAAAATAAAGAAACAACAGAGCTTTTAGACGAAGAAATAAATCAGGCCAAATCATTGCTAGGGCTTACAGATGTAAAGGGAAGCGGAGTAATAGTAACATTAACAGATACAGAAGATGCACTTTATACATATATAGCAGATGATTTAATAATGTTACTTAATGAATTAAAATATGCAGGAGCAGAAGCAATTTCAATAAATGATAATAGAATAATAAACTTAGCAGATATAGTAACATTAAATGATGGATTAATTATTCTTTATGGAGATGTAAGATTAACTTCACCATATGTAGTAAAAGCAATAGGAGATCCTACTTACTTAATGAGTACTCTTAGCATAAAAAATAGTGGATATATTGATCAAATGAAAGCTAATGGTATGGCAATAGATGTTAAGCAAGATAATAATATTGAAATAGGTGCATATACAGGGGATTTGGACATTAAATATTTAAAGGAGGTAGAATAATATGATGATAATTTCTATAATAGTAGGCTGCATATTAGGTGTAGTGATAGGATTTATTACTCCAACAATACCATATACAGTATCACAATATTTAGCAATAGCAATAGTAGCAGCACTAGATTCAGTTTTTGGAGGAATTGCATCAAACATAAAGAAAAATTTTGATATGAAAGTATTTATTTCAGGATTTTTTGTAAATGCTATTTTAGCAATGCTACTTACATATTTAGGTGAAAAACTAAATGTAGATATATATTTAGCAGCAATAATAGTTTTTGTTGGAAGAATGTTTAATAATTTGGGAATAATACGTAGATATTACCTATCAAAAATATCAGAAAAAAGTAAAAAAATAAGAGAAAAAGACAAAAAATAATTTATTACAAACAGGTTACAAAAATATTACAAAAATATGTCTAATTCTATTGACTTTTTTTGAAAAATATAATAATATTCATACTAGAAAAATTGAGGCGGACTGGAGGTATTTTGCTTTGGCTATAGGTGACATAATAGTAAGTATTGACATCGGTGCATCTAAGATAAGCTTGGTTGTAGGGGAAGTCAATAACTTTAATCAGATCGAAGTAATATGTAACACCAGTAAAAAAAGCAATGGCATACAAAAAGGAAAGATAGTAGACGAACAATCATTAAGCGAGTCTATTTCTTATGTTATAAAAGAAGCTGAAAAAGAAATGAATATGAAAATTAATTCAGCATACATAACTATACCAGGTAAATATGTTACCATTGTACAAAATAGTGTTACAAAAGAGGCTAAAGATAAATATTCAGGAATATCAGCAAGAGATGTGTCAAGTAGCTTAATGCAAGCAAAAGATATAGATATACCTGAAGGAAAACAAATAATAGATATAGTAATAAACGAATTTGTATTAAAAAAAAAAAAAAAAGTTGATGATCCAATAGGAACATTTAGCAGTAAGTTTACACTTAATGCACAAATAATCTTAGCAGAAAAAGATTATATGAGAGCCATAACTAATATATTCAAAAAAGTAGATGTAGATATAGATGGGATGGTCCCAATTACTCTTGCAGAAAAGAATCTTGTATTAGATGTAATGGAACAAAAAGACTATGTAATGCTATTAGATATTGGTGCAGAAACAATGAACATTGGTGTATTTGATGGAGATAGATATGTATACACTAATTCAATACCAGTAGGAGGAAATAACATTACAAACGATATAGCAGTAGTTTTGGGAATATCTATTGATGAGGCAGAAAGATTAAAAAGACAATATGGTTTAGCTCTTAAATCTTACATAGATAATGATACAGATGTAGTACTAAATACTGTAAAAGATGAAAATAACAAGATTGTAAAAAGTTCAGAAATTGTTGAAATAATAGAAGCAAGGGTTGAGCAAATGTTTGAATTAGTAAATCAAGATGTTTCAAACCAAGGTATTAAACAAAATATAAATACAGTTGTAATAACTGGACAAGGAATAACAAGCATTAGCAAAAGTGATATAGTTGGAAAAATCACATTAAATATTCCGGTAAAAATGGCAAACAATAAAATTGCAAGCATAATTAAACCAAATTATGCAACTGCTTATGCTTTAGTTAGATACATTGCATCAAGACCATTTGCTAAAAATGTATCAAGCAGTTTAGATATTAATTCAGACAAAGGATTCTTAAAAAATATAATCGAAAAAGTTAAAGAATTCTTTTATTCGTAAAATAAAAAATAAATGAATGCAAAGTTATGTAATCAAACAATTATATAAATATATTAGGAGGAAAGCTTTATGTTGATGGATAATAACTATGATGAAAATTACGGAACAGAAGATACAGCTATAATAAAAGTTATAGGTGTTGGTGGAGCAGGAAACAATGCAGTAAACAGAATGGTAGACTCAGGAATAGAAGGAGTTGAATTTGTTACTGTTAATACTGATAGACAAGCCTTACTTTTATCTAAAGCTGGAACAAAAATTCAAATAGGAGAAAAGATAACTAGAGGATTAGGTGCAGGTGCTAACCCAGATATCGGTGCACAAGCAGCTGAAGAAAGCAAAGCTGAAATATCTGAAGCAATAAAAGGTGCAGATATGGTATTTGTTACAGCTGGTATGGGAGGTGGAACTGGTACAGGTGCAGCTCCTATAGTAGCAAGCATTGCAAAAGAAATGGGAATACTTACAATTGCAGTAGTAACAAAACCATTTACTTTTGAAGGTAAGAAAAGACTTACTCAAGCCGAAAGAGGAATAGAAAGTCTTAAAGGCAAAGTTGATACATTAGTAGTAATACCAAATGATAAACTATTACAAATAATAGATAGAAAAACATCAATAGTAGAAGCTTTCAAAATGGCAGATGATGTATTAAGACAAGGTGTTCAAGGTATTTCTGACTTAATTAAAGTTCCAGGTTTAGTAAACCTTGACTTTGCAGATGTTAAAACAATAATGCTTAATACAGGTATGGCACATATGGGTATTGGTAGAGCATCTGGAGAAAATAGAGCAGAAGATGCTGCAAAACAAGCTATCCAAAGCCCTCTTCTAGAAACAACAATAGAAGGAGCAAGAGGCGTTATTATAAATGTAACTGGTGGTGAAAACTTAGGATTACATGAAGTAAATACAGCAGCAGAACTTGTACAAAGGAGTGTTGATCCTGAAGCTAATATCATCTTTGGTGCAGTAATAGATAAGAGCTTAGATGAAGATATAGTAATAACCGTTATTGCAACAGGATTTGATAAAGAACCAGGAGCAAAAGAAACAACAATAGGAAAAACAGCATGGCCAACAAAATCATCAATACCAGTTCCAAACAGTGATAATGGAACAGACTACTTAGACATACCGCCATTCTTAAAAAAGAATAAAAATTTAGGTAAATAATTTTACGATTGGGACGGACCTTTTTGTAAAATATCAATAATTTCACATTTGGGACGGACTTATTTGTAAAATATTTTACAAAAAGGTCCGTCCCAATTGTAAAAAATGAGCGAAAAAAGTCGCTCGTTTTTTTATTTTATCTTCATAATTTTGACAGTTTTTTCATAAATTTAATTCTAAAATATCATTAATAAAATTAAATAAATTAATACAATGCCAAAAAAACTAAAAAATTAAAAAAATTTAATAATTAAATAATTAAATAATAATATATTCCTTTAAATATTTAATAAGTTAAATATTTTTTACACATATATAATTATAAAATAGGAGCTTAGATGACTATTTACTTAGATATAGTTTTTATAGAAAACTTACTTATGAATTATATAATATTATTTGCAACAGGACTTATACAAAAAATTCAAATGAAACAGATAAGACTAATACTATCTAGTTTATTTGGAGGAGTTTATGCAATTATTTCATACTTAAATATTATACCAATATATTCAAATCTTTTTATGAAAATATTACTATCAATAATAATGATATATATAGCATTTAATCCACAAAATGTTAAAAAAATGTTGAAAACTATATTACTTTTTTACTTAACTTCCTTTGTAATGGGAGGGTGTGCATTAGCACTACTTTATATGATAAGCCCTAAAAGTATAGTATTTGAAAATGGTGTATTAATTGGAACATATCCTATGAAAATGACAATAAGTGCAGGATTAATTGGCTTTTTTATAATACAAATATCTTTTCAGATAAACAAAAGACAATTAAAAAAGAAAGATATGATATGTAATTTGAAAATTTGTATAAATAAACAAAAAACGGAAGTAAAAGCTTACTTAGATTCAGGAAATACTTTAAAAGATCCGATAACAAAAAGACCTGTAATAATAGTAGAAAAAAGTAAAATTAAGAATTTATGTAATATAAATTTAGAAAAAATTATAGGGGGTGATGAAGAAAATATAGAAAAGTTAAAATTAAAAATAATTCCATTCAATTCAATAGGAAAACAAAATGGGATGTTAATAGGAGTAAAGCCAGACTTTGTAAAAATAGAGTATGAAGACAAGGAAGAATATATTTATGATGTTATTGTAGGAATGTACGATAAGAAAATAAGTAAAGACTATCATGCACTAATAGGTTTGGAATTATTAGAAGGAGAAAAGAAAGATGAAAGTTTTAGAAATATTAAGCAAAATGTACGAAAAGTACATTCAAAAAGAATGTGATATTGAAAATATATTTTATATAGGAGGAAATGACAATCTTCCAGCACCACTGGATTCAAAAGAGGAAGCAGAAGAAATTGAAAAACTATCTAATGGAGATAATGAAGCAAGAAAAAAACTAGTAGAACATAACTTAAGATTGGTTGTGTATATAGCTAAAAAATTTGAAAATACAGGAGTAGGACTTGAAGATTTAATTTCTATTGGGACAATAGGATTAATGAAAGCAATTAATACTTTTAATAGTAATAAAAATATAAAGCTTGCAACATATTCTTCTAGATGCATAGAAAATGAAATATTGATGCATCTAAGAAGAAGCAATAGACTAAAAAGCGAGATTTCTATAGACGAACCATTAAATCAAGATGGAGATGGAAACGAATTACTGCTTTCAGATATATTAGGGACTGATGAAGATATAACTTCAAGAGGACTTGAAGATGAAGTTGATAAAAAATTATTAAAAGCATCAATATCTAAATTAAATAATAGAGAAAGAAATATAATGGAATTAAGATTTGGATTTAAGACAGGGACAGAAAAAACACAAAAAGAAGTTGCAGATATGCTAGGCATATCTCAAAGCTATATATCTAGATTAGAAAAAAAGATAATAAATAAAATGAAAAAAGAGATATTAAGTAAAACAGGATGAATGCTATTTATAATTTAGAGATATTTTACGTTTGGGACGGTCCTTTTTGTAAAATATTATAAATTTTACATTTGGGACGGACCTATTCGTAAAATATTTTACAAAAAGGACCGTCCCAAACGTAAAATCAAACTAAAAAATTCGAAATAAACCTAAAATTAAATTTCTACCAATATTACATTTTCTCCTATACATTTTATTTTATTCCATTCTATTACGATTTCATTAGTTGAAGCAAACATGCTAAAGGGTTTACTAGTACCGTGGCACTATAATAGAAGTAATATTTCCGGTTTTAAGGTCAGCACATACATCTTGAACATAGCCGAGTTTTTTTCCATCTCGAATATTAATAACTTCTTTATGCCTAAAGTCCATACCTTTTTGCCCCATAAAATCACCATACCTTTCATATATAAATATATAATTAAAAGAAGAATTAATAATTTGTAAGCTTAAATTATTTTTACTATATAATTATATTATTGTTATTAAAAACTTATGAAGCAAAAACAATATTATTGATTATTTGTAATTATTTATTATTTATAAAATCGTTTTATATGATTAATAGCAGTTTTTTCTAATCTAGATACTTGAGCTTGAGATATTCCTATTTCATCTGCAACTTCCATTTGAGTTCTACATTCAAAAAATCTTTTTGAAATTATTAGTTTTTCTTTATCATTTAATCTTTTCATTGCTTCTGAAAGAGCAATATTTTCAGTCCATTTTTCATCAGTATTTTTCTTATCACTAATTTGATCCATAATATATAAATTATTGGTATTATCTCCATAAACTGAATCTTGAAGAGATACGGGATCTTGAATAGCATCTAAACTAAATGCAACTTCTTCTTTATCTACACCAAGTTCTTTAGCTATTTGTTCTATACTAGGTTCTTTTTGAGAATTTTTTGTAATACTTTCTTTAACCATCAAAGCTTTATATGCTAGATCTCTCATGGACCTACTAACTCTTATAGGATTATTATCTCTTAAGTATCTTCTTATTTCTCCAATAATCATAGGAACTGCATACGTAGAAAACTGAACATTTTGATTAATATCAAAATTATCTAAAGCTTTAATTAAACCTACACAGCCAACTTGAAATAAATCATCAGCATTATCAGCTTTAAACCTAAATCTTTTTATAACACTTAAAACTAATTTTAAATTACCATTAATAAAATCCTGCCTTGCCTTCTCATCTCCATTTTTTATTCTTTTTAAAAGTTCATTTTTTTCTTCATTTGACAATACAGGTAGTTTTGCAGTATTAACACCACAAATTTCAACCTTGTTTATCAAAGAAAACCTCCTTGTTAAAATGTTTATAATTAATATATTAAATAAGAAGAAAGTTAAAGTGAAATATATAACTTATAAACAAAACTTGTCTTTCAAAATCATTATTTCCAAGAAAATAAAAAATATACTTTCTAAAATTTAAAATCATATTTTATAATGACTTTATCAAGAGTTATGAAAAAGTGTACTTTAAAATATATAATAAAGAAAAAATTTAAATTTTTATTAAAAAAATTCCAAATAGCGATTGACAAATATAGAAATTAAATGTATAAAAATGATATAAGGTAAACAAAAAAACAAGAAAATCAAAATATGCAATTAAAAACAATTGCAAAATAATATTACTTGTGATATAAATTAATAAGAAAGAAAAAGCTTAAGAAAAGAAAGCATGAAGGGAGAAGAGAAGCTTATGAAGAAACTAAGCAAAAAGCAAAAGTTAGTAGGATTTATAGCAATATTGCTAGTAGCAGTAATATTAGCGATAGTAATTACTACTAACATAATAGTTAATAATCACCAAAGTAACCAACTAGCAAGCCAAGAGGAATATTTAGCCACAACAGCAAATGCAGGGTCAAGTTTAGTTGCAAGTTACATAAAAAAAGGTATAACAATAGGAGGAATAACTGGAACGCTAGAAACACTTGACACATCAGATGCGACAGCAACAGCAGAAGATATAGCATATGGAAAAATTGCCTACGCAAGAGGAGAAAGAATAGTAGGAACAATGGGACCAATTCCAAATGAAGATATACAAATAAGTGCAACAAATGTATATTATGCAGATTTAGATAGTAGTGGAGAAATAAGTGTAGATGGAGTAATATTTGCAGATTTAGCAGGAGAAGAAGAAAGTGGAAAATGGAATGGTAACTCTGGGAGTTCTTATATAATTCCATCAGAAGCAGGATTAAAGCAATACTATATAAAAGGAGAATATACAGACGAGCACTTTGGAACCGGAAAAGTAATAGCACCAATTGAAGAAAATGATGAAAGCAAAAATGATAGATTTTATGTAATGGCTTTAAATAATATAGATTCAAGAACACATTATTGGTATAATAGTGCATATGGCAATTTGAACAGTAGCTATAATGTAGCCACTTCAGCAAATGATTTTGCAGAAGCAGGAGCAGAACCAACAGGAAGATTAAATACTAAAAGGATGATAGCAAGTTGGAATTCAAGTCAATATGGAGCGCAAAATTCAAATGATATGTGGGGACTAATACAAGATGAAGTAGCAGACGGATGGTTTGTACCATCAAAATCAGAATGGTCAGCATTTGGAGCAGCATTTGGTATTACAAGTAGCAATTATTCTAACACATATGGTCTTAGCAACGACTACTGGTCTTCTTCGCAGTACGGTACGCGCTACGCTTACAGCGCGAGCTTCGGTATCGGCTACATCATCAGCTACACTGTGCGCATCGACAACTCTGTGCGTCTTGCCACGACTTTCTAATTTTTGTTAAAAAATTAGAACAAAATCACACGTTATGTCAATAACGTGTAAAAAGTTCAAACCGAAAAAGCTTCGTAAGAAGATTTCGGTTTGAACGAAAAATCTAAAAATGAAAGAGTAAAAATAAATGGAAAAGCAGAATAAACCAAAAAAGAATCACTGGACACAATCAAAAGTAGATGAAGCAACAAAAAGGATAAATCAAGAAATATATAAAAGAAATAGACAAGCTCCAATTCATCTAAAAATGGACGATTTAGCAATCTTAATAAATGACAAAATAACTAGAAGGGGCATAGCCAAAGGTTTAGTTTTTATACAAGAAGATTTGAATAAAAATATAATAGAGGCAGAAAAAAATACTGTAAAAGTATTAACAATAACTAATCCAAAAGAACAGTATGAAAGTCTTACAAAAGTAAAACAAATAATGAAAGTAGAAGTTTGGACAGACATAAGATTTTTAATGATAAATAAAGCTATAACTCCAGGAGAAATAACAGAACTAATAAGAAGACAGTTAGAAATAGACAAAGACTTAGATAGATGGTTAAATGGAATAGAAAAAGCTATATCCGCCCAAGGGTAAGATTAGCAAACTTTCACTAATTAAATGAAAGATATTTAATATAATGAAAGTGGTTGCCCCACCAAAACACTTGGTATTATCAAAAGTTGGGTAATATGAACTGTGATTGACAGTTTGTTTGTTATTTGTATTGGACTTAGCAACAACTACTGGTCTTCTTCGCAGAACAATACGAACAACGCTTATAACGCGAACTTCAACAACGGCAACATCAACAACAACAATGTGAACAACAACAACTACGTTCGCTTAGCCACGAGTTTCATTATACTAAATAAAATGTCTTTCTTATTTGAAAGACATTTTTATAGAGGGAAGGTATACGGAAGATAAAATAACTTTTGAAGAATTATATGAAGCATATATTCTATGTTTGAAAAATAAAAAAGAAAAATAGGAACATTAAAGAAATATAATTGTAGAAAACTTATATTAAATTATTCAAAAATTATAAAAAATAAAATGCCAAAAACTATAACTTTTAACGAAGGAAAATTGAAATTTGAATATGATAAGTAATTAAAATAGGAGAAGAAATAAAATGAAAAACTCTGAAACCCTTGCGGCTGTGTATATATATATATATATATATATGGTAAATTCTAACAACCGTATAATAAAATATTTTAATAGCAAAGAGCTATGCGTATTAACTATGTTTAATATGCATAGCTCTTTGTCACCATAAAAGTATAATTGATATTTTTACATAGCATAGGGAGAGATGCAGTGTTATTACACAAATTATTAAATTTAAAGTGTACTTGTTTTATAAAATATCTTTGTAAAGCAGGTGTACCCATAAAAAGTTTAAGTAAATATCTGCAAGCATTGAGAGAAAGAGAAATAAATTATATAGTGTATGATAACATAAATGGAGAATTAGAAGTAAAAGAAGACTTTGAAGATAGAAATAATACTAAATTGATTAAAAATATAATTCAACAAGAAAAATTTGAAACTGTTAAAATATTAAACAAAATAGACTGTATGTTAAACTGCTAAAGAATTTATTTAAGAATAATGTACAAAAATAAATGGATAGATGAACACAAACAAATAAAAAATAGCTTCTTAAAAATATTTTAATTTTAAAAAAAATTTTTAAACTTTTTTTAAAAAAAGTGTTGACTTAAAAACAAAATCATGTTATCATATATTTGTACGAAGGAAATTAGTTAGGAGACACTACATAAGAACAAAAAACATCAAAAACTAGTTTTTTATTTTGCCCTTAAAACAGCCTAAAAAAATAAAAAATATTTCAAAAAAAGTGTTGACATTTTAAAGGCAATATAGTATAATAAAAAACGTTCCGGTCAGGAACAAAAGTACATTGAAAAGTAAACAATGAATCTTTTGAGAAACCAATAAAATTGCGGTAGTTTAAGTACTACTAAAAAGAACAGAATTATAATGAGCTAAAACTCAAAAAATATTAAATTAATATGAGAGTTTGATCCTGGCTCAGGATAAACGCTGGCGGCGCACATAAGACATGCAAGTCGAA
>CALXWV010000016.1 GCA_944392515.1 uncultured Clostridia bacterium | reverse complement strand
ATATGGTATGGAGAGTATCTAGAATTTTCTAAAAACAATATATTTGTTATATTATTACTGATAACTATATTTTTTACTATTTAATTACTAATGGATACAACTAATAATATAAAAATAAGTAAATTATAAAAAAAAAATAAAAATTTATAAAAAAATAAATTATAAAAAAATTAAAAAATTAAAATATAAAGAATAAAAAATATAATTTAATTTAAAAAATAATTTAATTTAAAAAATAATTTAATTAAAAAAAATTAATTTAATTAAAAAAATTAATTTAATTAAAAAAATTAAATAAATTATAAATAAAATATAATAAAAAATAAATAATAAAATAAATAAAATTAATTATTAAAAAAATAATTATATATCAGTAATAAAATAATAATTAAATAATAATAAAAGTTAAAAATTAATATATGAAATGTAAAACATAAAAGTTAGAGATGTAAAAAGTCTTATTATAAAATTGGAAAGATTATAAATAGTTAAATAGGTTTTAGAATGAATAGGAAACTTTAAAACAATGTTTTAGTGTACTAAAATTGCATTTTAATATAAATTGACAATAATAATTACTTAGTTTACAAAATGACAAATATTTAGTATAACTTGAAATTGAATGAAGTATAATGTAAAGGTTGCCATTCTAAAATATAATAATAGATTTAATTGATTTTCAATGCTTACAAGTCTTAAGGAATAAAGAGTATTATTTAATTTTGTGATAAAAATTGCATTAGGAAAGAAAGTATAATCTAGTATACATAAAAGAGATTAATATTGTACCATTTTCATAGTGAAAGGTAATGCAAAAACACTTTTTGTCTTTTTGAACAAATAGATTAAACGAAAAATAATTATGAAATTATAAGATATGGTAGATTTTCATGAAAAATGTTTAAAAACAAATAAAATTGTAAGAATTTGAAAAACAAAAATGATTGACAAAAAAACAAAATATATAGTGTAATTAAATTCGAATGGTTTTGAATCAAATAAAAAAATACATGAAATAAGTTGATATTTTGTGCAATAAATTAGAGTAAAAAGATATAAAATTACTTAAGGAATAGGCAATAGATAAGATTTTAGCTTTGAAAGAAATATATATGTTATTTTAAAGATTTTTAATCAAGTTATTTTAAAAACTTGTATAAAGGACTAAATTTATAATTTTATAATTGTTAAATAGACAAATATTTACAGACAAATTTTTTGTAAGAAAATGGAATGAAATAGCAATATTATAATGCTAGTTTTTAGTTATTTTGATATTTACTTTTGCATTGAAAATTGATTAATATTTTGGTTAAAAAATATATTATAATTAATAAATATAATTATTTATAAATTATTATAAGATACAATAAATTTAAATTATTTTTATTTATTAATAAAAAAATAAAAATAATTTAAATATAATAATTATATTAATAAAAAATATAATTTGGCATTAAAATAATAATTATAATTTATAAATAATAAAATAATAATTTATTTATAAAAATACATTTTTGAAATAATTTTATTTAAAAGTAAAATTTAAATAAAAAAATAAACTTAATAAAATAATTAAGTTTATTTTTGAAATTATAAATTAATTACATTACTTGGTTTTAATCTACTAGCTACACATAAAAATAATTCTTTATTTACTTTATTATTAATTATTTCTTCCATTACTGTTTTATATGCAAGTTCTGGAAAGTTATTTTCTTTACTTAAATGTCCAAGCATTATATTATTTACTCCACTGGAAATTAATTTTATTATTGTATCACTCGCTTCTTGATTAGATAAGTGTCCATTTGGACCAGCAATTCTTTGTTTTAAATAATATGGATATCTTGAATATTTTAATATTGAAGGTTCATAATTTGATTCTAATAATAAAAAATTACTTCCTTCCAATTTTTTTATTATTTCATTTTCCATATGCCCAATATCTGTTGCAACACTTACTTTTTTATTTCCATTAAAAAGATTATATCCACAAGGTTCAGCAGCATCATGGGGTATATGAAAAGGCTTAATATTTATATCTCCAATTTCAAAATGGTCGTCAGTATTAAATACTTTTCTATTTTCTTCTTTAATTAGATTTGTTTGGTCAGGCATATTATCAAAAGTTTTTTGATTTGCATATACAGGTATGTCATATTTTTTAGAAATTGCACCTAATGTTTTTACATGATCACTATGCTCATGTGTAACTATTATAGCATCTATTTGAGATAAATCTTTTCCTATACTTTCTAATCCTAAATTTATTTTTTTCTGACTTTCACCACAATCAATTAATATATTTACATTATCTGTTCCAACAAAAGAGCAGTTACCAGAACTGCCACTATATAAATTACAAAAATTAAACATTTGTCATTCCTCATTCTTCAGTTATTCTTTGAATATTTGCACCTAAACTTCTAAATTTATCTTCTATATGTTCATATCCTCTATCTATGTAATGAATATTATATAATTCAGTTGTGCCATTTGCTATTATTCCAGCTATTAATAAGGCAGCACCTGCGCGTAAATCTGTTGCATATATAGGCGCACCTTTTAAAATTTCAACACCTTCAAAAATAGCAGTTTTTCCTTGAGCAGTAATTTTTGCCCCCATTTTATTTAATTCATTTGTATATTGGAATCTTGATTCCCATATACTTTCATTGATAATACTTGTTCCTGAAGCAATGGATAAAGCAACACCCATTTGAGGCTGTAAGTCTGTTGGAAAACCTGGATATGGTAATGTTTTTATATTAGCTGAATTAGGTCTTTTATTACAAGAAACTCTTAAGCTGTCTCCTAGGTCTTCAACTTTTGCACCCATTTCAACTATTTTAGCTGTTAATGAGTCCATATGTTCTGGTATACAATTTTTTATTAATATATCTCCCTTAGATGCAACTGCAGCAAGCATAAAAGTTCCAGTTTCAATTTGATCGGGTACTACTGAATAATTACAGTTATTTTTTAAACTCTTTACACCATTTATTTTAATTGTATCTGTTCCAGCACCACGAATATCTGCTCCAGCAGCATTTAAAAAGTTTGCAACATCAACTATATGAGGCTCTTTAGCAACATTATCTAATATTGTAGTTCCTTTTGCTAAAACAGCAGCTAAAATTAGATTAATAGTTGCTCCAACTGATACAACGTCAAAATAAATTGATGTTCCTTTTAATTCTTTTGCTTTTGCTGTAATTTTACCTTGACTTACATCAACAATAGCACCTAGTGCTTCAAATCCTTTTATATGTTGGTCAATAGGTCTTGCCCCTAGGTTGCAACCACCTGGAAGTCCAACTTGTGCGCCTCCACATCTACCAAGAAGTGAGCCTATTAAATAATATGAAGCTCTAAATTTACTGGTTTTATCTAATGGAGCATTTGTGCAAGAAAGATTTCTTGCATCAACAGTTAAAGAATGTTCACTTGTCCAAGTTACCTTTGCACCAAGTTCATTTAATATATCACAAATTATTTTAACATCACTTATATTAGGAACGTTTTCTAAAGTAGTTATTCCATCTATTAATAGAGTTGCAGGAAGTATTGCTACAGCAGCATTTTTTGCACCACTTATTTCAACTTCTCCTTTAAGTTTTGTTTTACCTTTTATAACAAATTTATCCAAAATTAATTTCCCCCAATAATTAATTTATTTTAAACACATATTATATAACATATAATTGCATTTTTTACAAGAGTTTTAAAGATTAATTATTGGCAAGTTTTGTACCTATACTTTCAAATAATTCAATAATTTTAAACTTAATATCAAGCACAGAGCTATTTTTAGTATCACTAATTAATTCATATTCTTCATCACCTAAATTTTCTTGCAAATTTTCTTTAGATTCTTCCGGAACTACTCCTGATGTAACATCTACAAAGCATAGAGGAGGAAACATTACACACCACCAATTTTGCCCTTCTGCTTTTCCTATTTCAACTTTTAAAGCATCATAAAATCCAGCGGGAAAACTAATATCTCCATATGTTTTAGTAGGAAAAGAAAAGTTGCCTATTTTTACATTTACATCATAATTATATCCATTTTCTTTTACTACATTTTGAGCGATTTCTTTAAAATCTTCTAAATGGGCCTTAGCAATCTCAATAACTTCTTCTTTAGAATTCATATCATTTGTTAAAGTATTCATATATTCTATAAGCTTATCCCTAACTTTATACTTTAAATTTTGATCTTCTTTACTATCACTATTTGCAATTACATGTAATCTAAATACACTATCTGCTAAGTTATTACTTACAGCATTTACATAAGAATAAGCAGATAAAAGTAAGAATAAAACAGACACTATTAATAAAAGAATATATTTTTTCATATAAAATCACAGCCTTTCCAAAACAAAGTATTTTTACCTTGATTTACTATTTAATAAAATTATTACCTAATATTTTTAAAATATACATAAATGGAATAATTTAATTATTTTGTCGAATTTTGTTGAACGATTCTTTTGTAATAATATTGACACATTTGTAACAAAATGGTAAAATCTACCATATAAAGAAGGGGGACATTTATGAAGATAGAAAACATATGCAATTTTTATGCAAGTAAGTATCATCTAAGTGTTGTACTATATGAATACTTAAGAAAAAATACAAGAAAGGAAGTTATTACATTTTTTGAAGATGGAATTAATGAAGAAATAAAAATGATAGAAACAAGAGCTAAACATAAATTAAAAAATAAAGTAAATTTTACATCAAATAATGATATACAAGATACATATATAAAACCAAGCAAAAATTTAGTATTTATACTTAAGGGTAGTAATTTATATTTAAAGGAGGCGAATAGTTATATTAAAGAAGAGCTTAAATACATGAAAAATGTTAAAGTTAAAATTATTAATTGTTATGATTTTGAACAACAAAGAAACTTTATGAAAGATATTATTAAAGGCAGTGATAAGATTTTATACACTACTGGTGAAAAGGTAATTTAGTAAAGAAATGAAAAGGGTGAGTAGGTAAATAGGATCTCATCCTTTTCTATTTTATTAATAATATAAAAAATCAGTTAATTCATCAAATTTCCACAAAAAACTAATTGACTAATTTATTTTATTGGTATATAGTATAGTGTATCTAAAAATTAAAATTTTTAGTTGTAATGGCATGAAGTGTCTATCGTGGCCGAAGCCTAGAAAAAATATGGCAAAGGAGAATTTAAATGGACGAAAAATTAAAGCAAGTTGAACAAATACTTAAAAAGTATGGCCAGGAACAACTATTAGACGGATATAATAGGCAACCAGGCGAAAAAGAAAAAGAAGATTTTTTAAATGATCTTCTAACAATTGATTTTGCACAAATTGAAAAGTTATATGAAGCAAGCAAAAAGATAAAAGACTTTTCAAAAGCAAAAATTGAACCAATAGATTTTGTAGATAAATCTAAATTATCTAAAGAAGAATATGCAAAATATGAAAAAATTGGTACAGAAAAAATTAAAGCAGGGAAACTCGCTGTAGTTACTATGGCTGGTGGACAAGGTACTAGACTAGGTCATTCTGGTCCTAAAGGAACTTTTGACTTAGGTTTAGATTCTCATAAATCAATATTTGAAATTCTTTGTGATACTTTAATAAAAGCAAGAAACAAATATGGTGTAGATATTCCTTGGTATATAATGACAAGTGAAGAAAATAATGAAGCAACAGTAAACTTTTTCAAAGAACATAATTTCTTTGGATATCCAGAAAACTGCATAACATTCTTTAAACAAGGTAAGTTACCAATGCTTAGCACAGATGGTAAAATACTTCTAAATGAAGAAGGAAGAATAAAAGAAGCAGCTGATGGTCATGGTGGAATATTCCAATCTATGCTTAAAGACGGAGTTATATACGATATGAAGTCAAGAGGAATAGAATGGGTATTTATAGGCGGAGTTGACAATGTATTAGTAAACATGGTTGATGATGTCTTAATTGGTATGGCTGAAGATAAAGGAGTCTTAGCTGCAGGAAAAAGTATAGTTAAAGCTGGACCAAAGGAAAAAGTTGGAGTATTCTGCAAAAAGAATGGAAAACCAAGTGTTATAGAATATAGTGAGATTTCTGAAGAAATGGCTGCTGAAACTATGCCTAATGGTGAACTTAAATATGGTGAATCACATATTTTGTGTAATTTATTTAATATAAAAGCTATTGAAAAAATTAGTAAAATGGATTTACCTTATCACGTAGCATTTAAGAAAGCTAAATATTTAGATAAAGATGGAAATGTTGTTTCACCAGATAAACCTAATGCATACAAATTCGAATCATTCTTATTTGATGCTTTTGAAAGCCTAGATGACATGGCTATATTAAGAGTAAAAAGGGAAGATGAATTTGCACCAGTAAAAAATGCAGAAGGTGTAGATAGCCCAGAAACAGCTAGAAAATTATATATAGATTTTCATAGTAAAGAATAATTTTATGGGGAAAGAAAATAGGTGAATGCTTATTTTCTTTCTTGTGCTTTAAAAGCATAGAAGGAGATAAAATGGAAGAATATTTAGTTAAATATGAAAAATGGTTAAATGATCCATGTTTTGATGAAAATACTAAAAAAGAATTAGAAAATATAAAGGGAAATGATAAAGAAATAGAAGACAGATTTTATAAAGATCTAGAGTTTGGTACAGCAGGTTTAAGAGGTGTTATTGGTGCTGGAACAAACAGAATGAATAAATATACAGTAGGAAAAGCAACACAAGGCTTAGCTAACTTTATATTAAAAGAGAATACTCAAAATGAAGGTGTTGCAATAGCTTATGATTCTAGACATATGTCAAAAGAATTTAGTGAAGAAACAGCATTATGCTTGAATGCTAATGGAATAAAAACTTATGTATTTGAATCATTAAGACCAGTACCAGAACTTTCTTTTACAGTGAGAAAACTAGGATGCACAGCGGGTGTTATGATAACAGCAAGTCACAACCCTCCAGAATACAATGGATATAAAGTTTATTGGGATGATGGAGCACAAATTGTCCCACCAAAAGATAAACAAATAATTGATGAAGTAAATAGCATAACAGACTTTTCTACTATTAAAACAATGGATAAAAAAGAAGCAGTAGAAAAGGGACTATATGTACAAATAGGAAAAGAAATAGATGATGCTTTCGTAAATACTTTAAAGAGTTTAGTACTAAATCCAGATATTATAAAGAAAGAACAAGATAATGTTAAAATAGTATATACACCACTACATGGAGCAGGAAATGTACCTGTACAAAGAGTTCTAAAAGAATTAGGATTTACTCATGTATATGTAGTACCAGAACAAGAAAAACCAGATGGAGATTTTCCAACAGTAAGTTATCCAAATCCTGAAGATAAAAAAGCATTTAAATTAGCTTTAGAATTAGCTAAGAAAGTTGATGCAGATGTAGTATTAGCTACAGACCCGGACTCAGATAGATTAGGTGTATATTCAAAAGATGAAAATGGAGAATATGTATCTTATACAGGTAATATGTCAGCTTTGCTAATTGCTGAATATGAATTATCTCAAAAGAAAGATAAGGGAATTCTTCCAAGCAATGGAGCAATTATTACTACAATAGTTTCTTCAAATATGACAAAAGATATAGCTAAAGAATATGGATTAACAATGTTTGAAACACTTACAGGTTTTAAATGGATTGGTGAAAAAATTAGACAATTTGAAGAAAATAATAATAACTACGCTTACCAATTTGGATTTGAAGAAAGTTATGGATGCTTAATAAGTCCACATGCTAGAGATAAGGACGGAATTTCTGCTGTTATGGCACTTTGTGAAGCTACAGCATATTACAAGAGTAAAGGAATAACTTTATGGGAACAAATGCTAAATATTTATAAAAAATATGGTTTCTATAAAGAAGGACAAGTTTCTATTACATTAAAAGGTGCTGATGGAGCAGAACAAATAAAAGCAATGATGGAAAAAATGAGAAAAAATCCACCTAATAAATTAGGAAGCTATGATGTATTAGAAGTAAGAGATTACAAAGAACATACAATAGTAAAAGCTGATGGAAAAGAAGAAAAGACAGATTTACCAACATCTAATGTATTGTATTACGACCTAAATGATAACAGTTGGTGTTGTGTAAGACCATCAGGAACTGAGCCTAAGATAAAATTTTATATGGGCGTAAAAGGTAAATCAATGATTGATGCTGAAAGCAAACTAGAAGAATTAACAGAAGCAATGAAGGAATATTCTAATAGCTAATATATTAGTAGTATAGAAAATGAAGTGAACTCAAAATGTTAGAAAATTATTTAACATTTTGGGTTCATTTTTAGATAGAATAAGTTATAGCATAAAGAAAATATGATGCCATATAAATTGCAATAAGATAGAAAATGTAGTATAATTAAAAAATGATAAAGAAAGAGAGTAAAATAATGCAAAAAATATTAAGTAAATTAAGAAAAGCAGTAGAAGATTATAATATGATAGAACAGGGAGATAAAATAGCTGTTGCCCTTTCTGGTGGTAAAGATTCTGTTACATTACTTTATGCACTAAAAAACTTACAAATATTTTATCCCAAAAAATTTGATTTAATTGCAATAACAGTAAATCCAGGATTTGATGGTTTTGATACAAGCATATTAGAAAATATTTCAAAAGATGTTAAAGTAGAATTAGTAATAGCTCCGAGTGATATTAAAGCTATAGTTTTTGATGTAAGAAAAGAGAAAAATCCTTGTTCACTATGTGCAAATTTACGTAGAGGAATTTTAAATTCGGTTGCAAAAGAACATGGATGTAATAAAATAGCTTTAGGTCATAATGAAGATGATGTATTAGAAACCTTCTTATTAAATATGATTTATGCAGGTAATTTATCTACATTTGCTCCAGTAAGTTTTATGGATAGGTCAAATATGACATTAATAAGACCACTAATATATACACCAGAAAAAATGACTAGAAGTTTTGTAAAGAAAAATAATATACAGATAATGCCTAAAGTATGTCCTATGGATGGAGTATCTAAAAGAGAATATGCAACAGACTTATTAAAAGGATTTGAATTACAATATAAACACTCTAGAGCAAATCTAATAGGAGCTATAAAAAGAGCAAATATAAATGGCTGGAAAGAAATAAAATAAATTGTTTATAAAATTGTTTATAAAATATAGCAAAAAGTCTAAAATTATGTTATACTTATAATGTTAGACGTTTCCGTAGCTCAGTTGGATAGAGCAATCGCCTCCTAAGCGAGAGATCGGCAGTTCGACTCTGCCCGGGAACACCACAATAATAAAATAGAAAAATAAAAAAGTACAAAATTAATTTGTGCTTTTTATTTTGTAAAAAAATGTAAAATTATGTAAAATAATATCACTTTAAAAGTTTAAGGAAAGAAGGTTAAAACTTATATAAAAACATCGTAAAGTTTACAATAATAAAATTATGTATATTAATAAATATACCAAATACTAGAAAAAATTAATAAAATTTTCCAATTTTACGAATTAACGGCAATGTACTTAAAAATAATGTGATAATATTTATTCAACGCAAGCAGTATAGCGGAAAACGAAAGATTCTATAAACAATTAATCGTCGCAACAAATGTACCAAAAAATGAAATATTATATGTATAAATCGTCCAGTAGCGTAAATGCAAACTTTTATATGTAGAATAAAATACTGTTATTAATTATAATTTCTAACGTTGTACAAAGCAGGGGGGTGATTTATAGGAGAGGAAAGTGAAGTTACAAATGAGTTTTGGAGAAAACTTAATCAATTTAAGAAAACAAAAAGGATGGTCACAAGATGACTTGGCAGATAATCTAAATTTATCTAGACAGGCAATTTCTAAATGGGAAAATGATACAAGCAAACCAGATATTGATAATATTGAAAAGATTAGTAAAATATTTTCTGTTACAATTGATGATTTACTTAATAATGATGTAGTAAAGGATAAAGCTGTTACATTAAATGTTAAGAAGCAAGAGAAAAGAGAGAAAGCAATTACCATTATAAAATGTATGATTATTGCGGTAATAATATTATACATAATTAATGTAATCTTTAAATTTGCTTCATTATTAATAATAGTTAATGGTGTTCAAAAATATGCAAATCTCAGTAATTACCATTATGTGATTACTACTTATGATGAGAATGGATTAGTTGAAACGGAGGAATGCTGGTTTAAAGATGGTATCAGTAAAACAGTTATAACATATAATAATGATTCAAAAGAAAAGAATATAAAAGTTATTTATATGAATTATATACAAAACTATGGAATAATAAAAGATAATGATCAAATTTTGCACGTTAATACTGAAGAATATTTAACTACACATTTTAATTTTAATATTGGTTATCAATTATATTCAATAATGCCAATAGAATTAAAAAAGAATAATTTAATATTTTGGGGTAATGAATCTATAAATATGCTAATAGAAATTAGTCATAAAGAAATTATTACAATAAAAATAAAAAATAAGGTTATTGAATTACAAAAAAATACAATGCTACCTAAATTTACATACGAATATAATGCTGAAAAAAATAAATATGTAGCTAAATATTATGAGATAGAATTAAATAAAGTGGAAAATATAGAAATATAAAACCAGGCTATTAGTAGCCTGGAAATGGGAGAGAAATTATTTTTTAATCATAAATGAAAGCGGCAACATGATAGGGAGTGGGACAAGCAGAATAGAAAGTGAAAGTATAAGTGCCAGCAGATGCATACGCTAATTCACATGGATTTGTTCTACTGTTAGATCCAAGTAAATTGCCCAGATCAATATATTCTCCATCAGGAGTTACAACCGATACCGATACAAGGTAATTACCATCTATGGTATCAATTTGGCCTACCAAATCAGCCCAAAAGTTTCCTTTGGAAAGATAAACATCCATGCTGCCATAACCTCCAGTGATGGTTGTGGCGGCCATAGCGATAATATCTCCCAGACTTTGCCGCGTGCTTGCTTCTTCCGAGGCCACGGCAGTGGGTTCCTGAGTGACATCGACGGGCTCAGCAGCGAACGCCGAAACGCTGAGGCTGAGGGCCATAACCATAGTCATCAAAAGAGCCAAAAGCCGTTTCTTGATGTTGGACATAAGTAATTCATCCTTTCTTAAATTGCAATGCGTTTAGTTCGGACAATTTGTACTCTCTCCTATTTTTTATATTACCATACATTTCAGGAAAACCTAAAATGTAATAGTAATTATACTAAAAGTATACATAAAATTTATAGCATTTGTACGTTTATTTTTCATTAAAAGTGGAAGAAATAGGAATTAGTAGGAAACTTGTGGAATTTAATAAGAGTCCATACTAATTAAGCACATAAACATGCAAGTAGAAGATAGAAAAATTATTGATGCAATTATTGTGGAGTTAAATCACTTTAGATTTACACGCTCGTCAATATCGTACCAATATTTAATCGATGCTATCCACTTAGTTGTAAAAGAACCAAAGAATATTAAAAATTTTAATAAGAATATTTATGGTAAAATTGCAAAGAATTATGCGACTAGACCGGAAAATATATTGTGGTCGCTTAATAAATTGATTGATATGATGTATTCGAATACACCATCAGATATTATATATGATTATTTTAAATTCTTTATGGACGAAAAGCCTACACTCAAATTTTTTATTATTACTGTAGCTAGAAATGTTTATGATAACCAAAATGTGCTTAGTTAATTACTGTACTTGCTTTGTATAACAAACTAAATTTTAAATGAAGGAGAAAAAACAATGGAAAAAGTTTTATATGCAACATTAAGTGTTGATAAAGGTAACCACAAAGACGAAGTTAAAATTTACAAAATTAAAGGAGAAAAGTATGGAGTTCAAGTTGAGTCAAATATTGATTCTAAACTTGAAGTTAATTCAGCTGAAAATGTAACAAATAGCGAAGATAAAATCAACGAACTTCTTGATAATATTGTTATGGGTTCAGTGGATTTTAAATTTTTGAAATATTATGCACATGATTGTGCAGTTAGTGCTCTATCTGTTTAGGTTAAAAGCATGTTGTTTAGCGTGCTTAATACTATTTCAGTGCGAGCATTTTTTAGTTGGTAAAATAATTGGAAGCTTTTTAAATTACGTAAATTTATTTAATTTGATCGGAATAACCGAAAGTTTATAATGTAAGAAATAAGCTTTTGATGGTTTATGTGTGTTAATTTCAATTAATTGGGCACATAAATTTTTTTTTGCCTAAATTTCAAACTTGCAACAATATTAAATATATGTTATTATATTTTATGTCTTTAATAGATTAATATATGAAGTATTTTACGAAAGGAATATGGTTTTGGATAAAGAATATTATATGAAATTAGCATTAAAAGAAGCTAAGAAAGCATATGATGAAATGGAGATACCAGTAGGTGCTGTTATTGTTAAAGATGGAGAAGTTATTGCTAGAGCATATAATGAAAAAGAAAAAAAGCAAGATAGCACTAAACATGCAGAAATATTAGCAATACAAAAAGCAAGTAAAAAATTAAAAAGCTGGAGATTATATGATTGTGATATGTATGTAACTTTAGAGCCTTGCAGTATGTGTGCAGGAGCTTTAATTCAATCAAGAATACGCAGAGTATATATTGGAGCAATGGATGAAAAAACTGGTAGCTGTGGTTCTGTATTTAATCTATTAAAAGATTACAAATTTAACCATAATGTAGATATTGAATATGGTGTATGCAAAGAAGAATGTGAAAAAATATTAAAAGAATTTTTTAAAGAACTTAGAAAAAGCAAAAATAAATAATATTTTACTAAATATATTAATATATGAAGAGATACCGAAGTGGTCATAACGGAACTGCCTCGAAAGCAGCAGGCCACTTTTTGTGGCTCGTGGGTTCGAATCCCACTCTCTTCGCCATTAATAAGGATGTTTAAACTTATTTAATTTAAAAGTGAGGATAGATAATGGAAAAAGATAAAAAAGAAAAGCTAAAATTAGCGGTAACTCTTGCATTTATAGTTATTGCATTTGGTATTGCAATTACTATAATGCTAAAGTATAGCCAAGAAGGCGAAACTAATATGCCTTTTAACTTATCTGAAATAATAGTTGTTAGTAGTGCAGAAGGTGTTACTAAGGAAGAAAATCCAGATAATTATAAATGGAATTTAGATATTATGCAATATAATGATATATATTTGCAAATAGCAAAAAATGAAGAGTATGATAAAAATGCATATATTGAAAGTGTAACAATAGAGAACTTTTCTTTTACTAATCCCAAAATAGGAAATACTAGAGTATATATGCCTAATAGTACAGAAGGAAGCCTTTTTACATATGATAACTCATATTTAATACAAAGATCTCTTACATATAAAGGAGCAGAAAATAGCGATACAAAAACTTTAAAAATATCTAGTCAAGGTGGAATGGTACTTTTTAGAGCAACAAATACTGAAGTTGGAGAATATGTTTCAAATGATGATGCAGAAATTTCACATAATGGTACTTTAATAACAAAGACAAATACAACTTTAGATGATTTAAAATATACAATTTCTTTTGACATAGTAATAGAAACAAATATTGCTAAATATAGAGGTAATGTAAGTTTAGAGTTGCCATGTGGAGATATTTTAACTGAAGGAACATCACAATTAGATCAAAAAGATTGTTCTAATATTGTATTTAAAAGAGAAAATATGTAATTTACATTAGATTTATTAGGCAAAAAATGAATAATATTTTATAATCAAATACTTGATATTATTATTTAAATATTATATAATGCACTAGGGTATGAGAATGTTTCTTTATAGAGGATATTCTCAATAAAAGGCTACGAATCTTGTCAGGACCGGAAGGTAGCAGCAATAAGTAGATTCTTTTATGTGGGGGTATCCTCTATGAAGAAAGGTTTTTGTACCTTTATTTAAAATACTTTTAAAAGCCTTTTAGCTTAGGTAGAAAGGATATTAGTATGGAATATACAGCATTATATAGAAGATTTAGACCTACTACATTTAGTGAAATTGTAGGTCAAGAGCATATTACTACAACTTTAAGAAATCAAGTGATAGCAGATAGAGTAGGACATGCATATCTTTTTACAGGTTGTAGAGGTTGTGGTAAAACAACATCAGCAAAAGTTTTATCTAGAGCAGTAAATTGCCTAAATCCTCAAAATGGAGAACCTTGTAATGAATGTAGTATTTGTAAAGCTGCATTAGAAGGATCACTTACAGATATAGTTGAAATGGATGCTGCTTCAAACAATAGTGTTGATGATATTAGAGCAATACGTGATGAAGTAAACTTTTTACCAACTGTTGCAAAATATAGAGTATATATAATTGATGAGGTTCATATGCTTTCAGCAGGAGCATTCAATGCTTTACTTAAAACTTTAGAGGAACCACCAAAACATGTAAAATTTATATTAGCAACAACAGAACCACAAAAGTTACCGGCAACAATACTTTCCAGATGTCAAAGGTTTGATTTTAAAAAAATATCTGAAAAAGATATCACTCAAAACCTAGAGAAAATCTGTAAAGAATGCAAAACTCAGTATTCTATAGATGCACTTAATCTTATAGCCGAACTTTCAGAAGGCGCTATGAGAGATGCTCTATCTATCTTAGAAAGATGCTCGCAAGGTGAAGATAATAATATAACAGAAGAAAAAGTAAAAGAATTAGTAGGTATACCAAAGTTAGAATATATTTATGGAATTACTAAAGCTATTTTAGAATATAATGTAGATAAATCTCTAGAAATATCTAATAACATAATTTTAGAAGGAAAAGATTTAACTAATTTCTTATGGGAAATTATTAAATATATTAGGGATATTATGATTTTAAAAACTACAAATAATGTTTCTAATATTTATTCTGAAGAAGATAAAAAAGTAATGCAAGATTTAACAAAAGATGTTAATAAAGATAGATTACTACAAATAATATATACATTATCTGATTTGGAAAATGAACTGAAATGGTCATCACAAAAGAATATCATATTCCAAGTAGGTATCATGAGAATTTGCAATAGAGAAAATATGTCACTTGCAGAAAGAGTAGATGCATTAGAAGAAAAAATAGCAAAAGGTAATTTTACTATTTCAAATAATGTAGCAAAAGCCCAAAGTACAAACAAGTTATCCACAAATTCTGAACAAAATGTGAATAATCAAGTTCAAAAATCTTCATCAAATGCAAATAATATTTCGAAAAATGAAGGTTCAGGATCAAAAGTAGGTTCGCAATCTAGTGAAAATTTTTGGGCAAATGTTATAAATAAGCTAAAAGAAGAAAGAAAAGCAATGTTATTTTCTAATCTTAATAATACAAAAGCAGTTCTACTTGATGATATGACAGTTGGAATACAATTTGCTAATGGGTTAAATAGTTTCGGCAAAGCTGTAATAGAAAGACCTGAAAATATGAACGAACTAAGAAAATTAGTTTCAATGGAATTAGGAAAAGATATGAGAATTAAGATAATAGATAAAAAAGAAGATGCTAAACCAGAAGAAACAGCAAATAAAATAGATTTAGGAATAGATATTAATTACATTGATTAAATAATATATTATAGTATAGAAAAGGTTATAGGTTCCTTAAACCTAAATAAAATATAAAGGAGAAATTAAAATGTCAAGAGGAGGATTTCCAGGAGGATTTGGCGGATTCAATATGAATCAAATAATGAAACAAGCAAAAAAGATGCAAGAGGAGATGGAAAAGTCACAAGAAAATTTAGCAAGTCAAACATTTGAAAGTACAACAGGCGGAGGAGCTGTATATGCTAAAGTAAACGGTAGTAAAGAGCTATTAGAAATAAAAATTCAAAAGGATGTTGTTGATCCTGATGATGTTGAAATGCTACAAGATTTAATTTTAACATGTGTTAATGATGCACTTAAAAAAGTTGATGATGCTCAAGCTAAAGAACTTGGCAAATATAATATTCCGGGACTAAGATAATATGGCATCATATTATTCTCCATCAATAGAAAAATTAATAGAAGCATTTCAAAAACTACCAAGTATCGGTGAAAAATCAGCAGTAAGACTTGCATTTTATATTTTAAATTCTAGTGAAGATGAAACAAATAAATTTATACAAAGTATACAAGATGCAAAAAAGAATTTAAAATTTTGCTCTAAATGTTTTAACATTTCTGATTCTGATCCTTGTCCAATATGCTCAAATCCAGCGAGAGATCAAAGTAAAATCTGCGTTGTTGAAGATGTAAAAGATGTTGTGGCAATGGAAAAAACTCATGAGTTCAAAGGACTTTATCATGTGCTTCATGGATCTATTTCACCAATGGATGGAATAGGCCCTGATGATATAAAAATAAAGGAATTATTAGCTAGACTTATGGATGGAACAGTAAAAGAAGTAATCTTAGCAACAAATCCTAGAGTTGAAGGGGAAGCAACTTCAATGTATATTGCTAAATTAATTAAACCAATGGGAATAAAAGTTACAAGAATTGCACATGGTATTCCAGTTGGAGGAGATATTGAGTATACAGATGAATTTACTTTAGGAAGGGCTTTAGAAGGAAGAATTGAATTATAGAATAAATAAAAAATGATATATGTCTATAATATTAAAAACATATATCATTTTTATTTTTAATTTTTACTATCCATAAGTATTTTACAAATATCTTTTGTAGAATTCTTTTTAGCCATTAATTTTGAACGTATTTTCATATGCTTAATTTGTTCTGGATTTTCTAATAATTCTTTTACTGCATCATAAGGATTTTCAGTTTTTCTTATCCATACAGCAACACCTTTTTTCTCTAAAAATTCAGCATTTTCAACTTCTTGACCAGGAATAGGATTGATAACTACAATAGGAAGGCCAGATGCCAAAGCCTCTGTTATTGTAAGACCACCGGGTTTAGTAACAACTAAATCAGATATGCTCATAAGTTCAGGCACTTCATTAGTATATCCATAAACTTGAACATTTGGATTATCTCCTACTAATTCTTCAAATTTAGCTTGCATTTTTTCATTTTTCCCGGAAATTGCAATTATTTGATATTCATCATAAATATTATCAATAAAAGCTTTTAAAATTTTTAAAGTTATTTCTTTACCTAATCCAAATTCCCCTCCACCAAAGAACAATATAGTTTTTTTATTGTAATCTAAGTCAAAAGAAGCTTTAATTTCTTTTCTATTAAAATGTTCTAGGAATCTGTTAGATAGCGGTATACCTGTTGCATGTATTTTACTAGCTGGAATACCTTTAGCTATTATATCTTTTTTCATTCCTTCATGAGAAACAAAGATATGGTCAATATAATCACTTCCAACAAGCCATTGGTCATGTGATGCAAAATCTGTCATAACACTTGCTAAAATGCAATTTGTTTTACCTTTTTCTTTTAAACATGCAGTCATTTGACTTGCAAATGGATGAGTAGAAACTACTATGTCTGGATTAAATTCTTCAAATAATTTATTTAATTTTAAAGACATAAATTTATTAGCACCACTACTTATATGTGACATCGCTCCTTTTTGAGAATGATCATATATTTCTCCCCAAGCCCAAGGTGCTTTTTTTGCCATTTCCTTATATGCAAAAGTTGTAATAGTATTTAAACCTTTATTTATATATTCTACACAATCAACTAGTTTAGTTTCAACATCTTTATAATTTTCATCTAAATATTGCTTTATAGATTTAGCAGCAGATAAATGACCACCACCATAAGATGCGTAAAAAATTAAAATTTTCATAATATATTGCCTTTCTTGATAAATTTTAGCAAAAATTAAATATTAATTTTTTCATAAAATCTTTATATCACAATATATGAAATAAATCAATTGAATATTTTATAAAATTTGGTTAAAAATATAAGAAATGTTAAATTTTTATTTTTTTTAGGCTATAGGTTGCCATAAACCTAAATTTAATATGTGGAGAAAAATACTTATGAGTAAAATTAAAGATAAGATTTATGATTTTAAAGATAGGTTAAGAGATAGAAAGATGCTAACTTTAGTTGTAACATTAGTTGCAATAATACTTGTACTTGGAGTAATAATTTTTAAGAAACAATTAGAGTATAGGGGACTTGCTGAAAATAGCTATAACAATGCATTTTATCAATTAGTTGAATATGTAAATCAAACTGAAGTGCTTTTAGCTAAATCTACAATTACTAATAGTAGCAAGCATGGAGCAGAAACTTTAACAAATATATGGAGAGATTCAACCCTAGCAGAAAGTTATTTGGCAAGACTTCCAATTGGAACTCAAGAACTAGAACAGTCGCAAAAATTTTTAAACCAACTTTCAGATTATAGCTATACTTTAGCAAATAAAACAATAGGAGGAGAAGACTTAACACAAGAAGACTTAGATAATTTAACTAAGTTACATGAATACTGTAGTTCACTTAAAGACACATTAAATCAATTAGAAGTAGATTTGTATTCTGGAAATATTAAATGGGGAGAATTAGAAAAAGCAGGAGGAGAAGCATTAATACAAGAAGCAAGTAATCTATCTCAAAGTAGTTTTGGAAGTATAGTAGAAGACTTACATGAATATGCAGGATTAATATATGATGGAGCTTTTTCAAATCATATGACAAATCCTGAAAGAGTTGGACTTACTGGAGATGATATAGATGAAGCAAAAGCAATGGAAATTGCAAAAGAGTTTATTGGAAATGATAGAATTCGTGATATAAGTTCTAATGGAGAAAGTCAAAACGCTAATATTGAATGTTATAGTTTTACTGCAAAAGTTAGCGATGAAGAAATATTTACTATTGCAATATCTGTAAAAGGTGGACATGTAGTTTTTATGAATTCTAATAGAAATATTATAAATGAATCTGTTTCACCTGAAGATGCAGTAAAAAAAGGAGAAGAATTTTTAGAAAGCAAAGAATTTAAAAATATGAAACCAACATATTATATGAATAATGGTGGAGTATTAACTGTAAATTATGCGTATGAGCAAGATGGAGTTACAATGTATCCGGATTTAGTTAAAGTAAAGATAGCACTAGATAATGGTGAAATATTAGGTATAGAATCAACAGGATATTTGAATTGTCATAGAGAAAAAAGAGAATTACAAGAAACAAAAATTTCTTTAGAAGATGCAAGAAGCAAAGTAAATAAAAACTTAAATGTAAGTTCATCAGGCTTAGCTGTTATACCAACTGAGTGGGGAACAGAAGTACTTTGTTATGAATTTAAAGGAAATACAAAAGATAATGATTTTATAGTGTATATTAATGCAGAAGCAGGAGAAGAAGAGGATATATTAATGATTATTAATACACCAGAAGGAACTTTGACAGAATAGTATAAATAATAAAATTAAGGAGCTATTAAATAAATAGCTTCTTGTTTTATGTTAAAATAATAGTATTAATAATAAAATTCCTTGTTTTTTTTATTTAATTAGCATATAATTAACCAGAATTTAATAATAATTTATTAAGTTAAAAAATATAATTTAAGGATGAATAAATGAAAGTAAAAGATATTTTAAAAATAACAAATGGAAAATTAATATGTGGAGATGAAAATATAGAAGTTAACGATTTTTCTAGAGATACAAGAGAAATTAAAGAGGGAGATGCATATATAGCATTAAAAGGAGAAAGATTTGATGGAAACGACTTTTGCAAAAATGCAGTGGATAATGGAGCTAAAGTATGTATAGTAAGTAAAGATATTGAGAAAATAAATGGCACAACAATTATAAAGGTAGAAGATACTTTAAAGGCACTTCAAGATATTGCAACATTTAAAAGAATGCAATATGATATTCCTGTTGTTGCAGTTACTGGAAGTGTTGGAAAAACAAGCACAAAAGATTTAATAGCTAGTGTTGTATCAGAAGGGTATAAAACATTAAAAACAAAAGGTAATTATAATAATGAAATAGGCCTTCCACTTACAGTATTAGGGTTAAAAGATGAAGAAGCAATGGTTGTTGAAATGGGAATGAATCACTTTGGAGAAATAAGAAAATTAACAAATATTGCAAAACCAACTGTAGCAGTTATAACTAATATAGGGACTGCACATATTGGAAATTTAGGCTCAAGAGAAAATATTTTAAAAGCAAAACTTGAAATATTAGAAGGATTGCAAGGAAATACAGTTATTGTTAATAATGATAATGATCTATTACATAAATGGGCATTAGAAAATAAAGATAAATATAATATAATTACTTATGGAATAACGAACGAGAGTGATTATATGGCAAAAAATATAAAATCTTATGAAGATAAAAGTGAATTTACTGTTTCTAGTAAAACAGATATTAATAATAAAAATATATTAGTCCCTGTTGGAGGAGAGCACTTTATATTAAATAGTCTTTGTGGAGTTGCAGTTGGAGAGTATTTAAAAGTTCCAACAGAGAAAATAATAGATGGAATTGCTAAATTAGAGCTTACTAAAAAAAGAATGGAAATATTAAAAAGTAAGTCAGGTGCAACAGTCATAAATGATACATATAATGCAAATTATGATTCGATGAAAGCAGCAATAGCATACTTAAAGGCAATAAAAAATAAAAGAAAAATTGCAATTTTAGGAGATATGCTAGAACTTGGAGATTATTCAAAAGAACTTCATGAAAAAGTTGGTGTAGAAGTAGATAGTAAGATAGACATATTAATAACAATTGGAAAAGAGGCCAAATATATTGCTGAAAAATCTAAAGCAAAACAAATAATTGAGTGTGATAACATAGAAGAAGCAATAGAAAAAATAAAGAAAATAGAGACTAAAGATGATGCAATTTTACTTAAAGCATCGAATGGAATGAAATTATTTGAAATTGCAAATGCTCTATGTGAGTAAATTTAAAATATATGGAAGGATATGATTTATAATCATATTATATGAGGATTGCAAAATGATTAAAGTTGCTGTTATATATGGTGGAATGTCAACAGAACATGATGTATCTGTTGTTTCTGCTAAAAATGTTATAGATAATTTAAATATTGGAAAATATGAAATTCATAAAATAGAGATCTCAAAAACTGGAGAATGGCTAAGTAATGGAAAAAGAATTAAAAATATTGTAGAAGAATTACAAAAAGTAGATGTAGTTTTTCCAGTTTTACATGGATTATATGGAGAAGATGGTACAATTCAAGGAATGCTTGAACTTTTAAGAATACCTTATGTTGGGTGTAAAGTATTAGCATCAAGTGTTTGTATGGATAAAGTCTACACAAAATATGTTTTAAATCTGGCTAAAATAAACATGGCTAAATTCGTATATATAAAAAATGAAAATATATATGTTGATGATGATTTAGAAGAAATAGAATTACAAAATGATGAGATAATAGATGTAGTAGATAAAAAACTAGGATTTCCTGTTTTTGTAAAACCTTCAAATTCAGGTTCATCAGTAGGTGTAACGAAGGCAAATAATGGTGCAGAACTTATAAAAGCTATACAAACAGCAAGCATATATGATAAAAAAGTTTTAATTGAAGAAGCAATTGTAGGTAAAGAAGTAGAATGTGCAGTGCTTGGAAATGATAAAGTTTTAGCCTCAACGGTGGGAGAAATTTTATCTGCGGAAGATTTTTATACTTATGATGCAAAATATAAAAATAGTGAATCAAAAACAGTAATACCGGCAGATATCCCTAAAGAAGTAATTGATGAAATAAAAAGAATAGCGATAAAGGCATTTAAAACTGTAGATGGAAGTGGCCTTGCTAGAGTAGATTTCTTTGTACAAAATGAAACTAATAAAATCTATTTAAATGAAATAAATACAATGCCAGGATTTACATCAATAAGTATGTATCCTAAGCTTTGGGAGCATGAAGGATTATCTTATTCTGAATTATTAGACCAATTAATTAAATTAGCTTTAGATTAATATATTGGATAAAAGAGAGGAGAATTGCTTATCAATATAGGCAAAAAATATATGGTAGAAGATATTGAATTATTAAAAGAAGAAATAAAAGAAAGATTAAGCGAAAAAAGATTTTTACATAGTTTAGCTGTTATGAATATGTGCGAAAAATTAGCAAAAAAATATAATTGCGATGTAAAAAGAGCAAAACTTGTTGGATTAGTTCACGATATGGCAAAAGAGATGACAGATGAAGAAATGCTAGAATATGCTAAGAAAAATAATA
Source organism: uncultured Clostridia bacterium (assembly GCA_944392515.1). Classification (GTDB taxonomy): domain Bacteria; phylum Bacillota; class Clostridia; order TANB77; family CAG-508; genus CAG-793. The sequence goes on along the minus strand of CALXWV010000016.1, from coordinate 6,758 downwards.
TAGTTATTACTGAAACTGAAAGAAATATACCTCAAATTCTTCATGGAAAAATAGCTAGTAATTTAGCTAAGAAAAAGTATGATTTTGATGATGAAATGTGTGATGCAATAAAATATCATACAACAGGAAAAGAAAATATGACTTTAATGCAAAAAGTATTATTTGTAGCAGATAAAATAGATGAAACAAGAAAATACGAAGGTGTAGAAGAACTTAGAAAATTAGCTTTTGAAAATCTTGATGAAGCAATTATAAAAAATATAGATGAAACTTTAAAAATAAATATAGATAAAGAAAAAGTAATTCTAGAAGAAAGCATAAAAACAAGAAATTATTTGTTAATTAATAAATAATGGAAAACTTATAAAATTATTGTTAGAAAAATATAAAATTAAATTGGTTATAATATGCAAATAAATTTGCCTAAAACTAATGAAATTTATAAATATATATGATATAATGAAGCTGCCATTTATAATTAATGGCAGTTGCTACTTTAGATAAAATATGTTATAAAACATATTTAAATGAGTGGAGGATGTTAAATGAGTTTCAAGGATTACTATAATATATTAGGACTTAATTCGAATAAAGTTACTCTAGATGAAATAAAATTAGCATATAGGGAAAAAGCTAAAAAGTACCATCCAGATATTAATGCAGGAGATACTTCATCAGAGGAAAAATTTAAAGAAATAAATGAAGCGTATAAAGTTTTATCTGATTCAAAATCAAGAAAAAGATATGACAGAAGCTGGTTTATATATACTGAAAGAAAGAAGAGGCTACAAAATAAAGAAAGAGAAGTAAAAAAATCTTTCAAAGAAAAATTAATAGATATATTATTTGGAATGAATTTACCAAAAAAAGAAGTAGAAAAAAAGGAAAAAGACCCAATAATAGGGGAAAATATTGAAACAGAAGTAGAAGTAAATGTTTTAGAAGCTTTTAATGGAACTTCTAAAAAATTAAAATTGCTTGCTATTGATGGCAAAACTAAAACTTTTAATTTAAATATTCCAGCAGGTGTTCAAGATGGAGATAAAATTAGATTTGTCGGGCAAGGTAAAATGGGAAAGAATAATGGAAAAAGAGGAGATTTACTTGTTAAGGTAAAGATTGTTAACACTAAAGACTTTAAATTAGTTGGAGCAGATATTTATAAAGAAGTATCTATAACTCCATGGCAGGCAGCACTTGGAACTAAATTAAAAATAGATGCTATAGATGGCGAAATTTCCCTTGTAATACCTAAAGGGACAGAAAGCGGTGAAAAGTTTACAATAAAAGACAGAGGTTATAAGTTTGGAAGAGGCAATAGAGGCAATTTTATAATTGTTACAAGAATAGTAGTTCCTAAGGAACTAACAGAAAAACAAGAAAAAATATATAATGAGTTAAAAGCACTTGATGCAAAAATAGGATAAAATAATTATATTAATTTATAAAAAATGATAGACATTCAATAATCGTACTAATATACATAAAATAATTAGTTGACATATTACATAAAAAGTTGTATAATAAAAGAGTCAAACTAATGAGAAAATGAGGAAAGAGGTGCTAAGATGACTGATGAATTTCAAGGTAAAAGTTTTAGTATAACTGATCCACAAGGAGTTAATACAGTTATATACAGAATTAATAAAACAGCCAAGGAATTACAAAAACAGTATCCTAAATATACTGTTGAAAGATTAGTGTACTCTGAAGAAATGAATGGCAATATGAAGAGAAAAACCTTCTATGTTGATTATCCAGAGCCAGAGGGAGAAGACCTAGTAATATTATCTTTTGGACAAGAAAAGGTAGTTGTCAATATGGGATTACTTAAAGATAATAAACTTAAAATATCTAAAAGACCAATTCCAGTAAAATTTGACACAGTTTATTCAGAAACCCCTATGGAAATGAAAGACTTTAATTATACGCCAAACTTACAAAGGGCGTTTACAATTATCGACCCTGAAACAACAGAAGAGGTTAAACCTAGAGTATACATAGATAGTAAAACAAATGAAGTTAAAGGAAAATGTAAATTACAACCATACAAATCTTATTTCACTTTTGAAATAAAATAAAGGAGGATTATTTAGTGGAAGGAACAAATAATGAAAGACCAACAGTAAGAGCTTCAGCATTATATTTTGTACCTCAAAGGGATGTTGATAAAAAAGTTGGTAGTGCAGTTAAAGGTGAAGCAGATGTTAAGGAAAGCCCAGAAGAATTAGTAGCATTAAGTGGACTTGAAATAACAGTAAATGATGTTAATAAAATTAATATACCAGAGGATGCTAGAAGAAAGATTGAAGAATTATCTGAAAGAAGATTAACTGCTAGAGCATTAGCTAGAAAAGCATTAAGAAACAAAGGGACAGCAGAAGTAGATAGAACATAATTTTATGTTTGAAAAATAAAAAACATAACCAATGAGAAGGTAGATTATGGGTAGTAGTTTTAATGAGTTTATGAAAAAAAATTTAAAATATATAATATTTGCTTTAATATTATGGGTAATAGGCGAATTATTTTTTGTTGCGCCAATTGCTTTAAGTATAAGTCAGAGCTATGTTGATGGATTATTCGATATAGCTCTTTTCATCGAATCTTTAATTCCTAATGTGGTTTCATTTTCTTCAATTGGAAAGGTATTTACTAGCGAATCAATTGGCGCATTTGGAAGTTCAACACTTTGGTTTACAGTAATTATTTTAATAGCAGTAGGAATAGGTGCTTTTAAAGCAAGAAAAAAGAGTAAATATCAAGACATAGAACATGGCTCAAGTGATTGGTGTCAAGGCGGAGAACAATATAGAGTATTAAGTAGAAACTCAGGATTAATATTAGCTCAAAATAATTATTTACCACTTAATAAAATAGGTAATATAAACGTACTTATTGTCGGTGGTTCTGGTTCTGGTAAATCATCAAGTTATACAATTCCTAATGCACATCAAATGTTAGGTTCATATATATTTACTGATCCAAAGGGAGAAATATATGATACAACAGCAGGGTATCTACAACAGCATGGATATGAAATAAAAATACTTAATCTAGTTAATCCTACAAGTAGTGATAGCTATAATCCACTCCAACATATTCAAAATGAAATAGATGTTGATGTTATTGCAAATACTATTGTTAAAGGTCAAAAAGCAGAAGGTTCAGCTTCAGATCCATATTGGGACAATATGGCTGAAATTTTACTAAAAGCATTAATTTATTATATTATTGCAACAAGACCACCTGAAGAACAAAACTTAGCAAGTTGTGCAGAACTAGTTAGAGCTGCTAATAACAATGGTGGAAGTAACTTACTTACAGAACTTATGAGTCAACTTCCATATGATCATCCTGCAAGAATGAACTATAAATCTGTTGAAATAGCTTCAGATAAAACATATAGCTCTATTTTAAGTACATTACAATCAAAATTGGGTAAATTTGATTCAAAAGAAATAGCAGATGTTACTTCAACAAATACAATAGACTTTACAGATATAGCAACTAAGAAAACTGCTTTATATGTTGTATCTTCAGATACACATAGTGCTTATGACTTTCTACTTACAATATTCTTCTCACAAATGATTCAACAATTATATGATTTTGCAGATAAAAATGGTGGAAAACTTCCAGTACAAACATTCTTTATCTTAGATGAGTTTGCCAATATTGGACAAGTACCAGATTTTGATAAGAAAATATCTACAAGTAGAAGTAGAGGTATATCTTTTAGTGTTATATTACAGAACTTAGATCAATTAAAAGCAATTTATGAAAAATCTTATGAAACTATAATAGGTAACTGTGATACACATGTATTTTTAGGAAGTAACTCATATGCAACAGTTGAATATTTTTCTAAAGAGTTAGGTGAAAAAACAATCACTCATAACAGTAAATCGGTAAATAGAAATAATGTTGATGTAAGGACAGGATTTAGTGAATCAGACCAAATTATGGCTAGAGCCCTAATGACACCTGATGAATTAAGAAGAATGGATAATAATGAGTGTATTATATTTGAAAAAGGACTAAAACCTATTAAAGCAAAGAAATATTGGTATTTTAAAACACCAATGATAAAAGATTTTAATTCATATAGAATTGACCATAATAATTATGAATGTGGAGAAAGAGGCAATTGGAGAAAATACAACCCATATAATCCATATACAGGAAATGAAAATACCAATGAAGCTAATAAAGATGTTAAGGTAGAATCCTTAGATGATTTATTTGAAGATACTAAACCAATAAATCCAAGCAATAACCAAGAGGTAAATACAAATTTGAATCAAACTAATCCAATGCAAGGATTCCAAGGATTAGAAACGGTGCAAAATAGCTCATCTATAAATAACATGACTAATACAAATTTTTCAGATGCAAGTACTAATATTTTACCAGGTTTTGAAGATGCTGAGGCAAAACAAATGCAAGATACATCCGATGATGAAATAGATATACAAAAAGAGCTAGAAGCTAAATTCGATGAATTATTTGGAAGTGATTAAAAATTATAAAATAACCTAAATTATTAAAATTAAATGTTAAATAATTTAGGCTATTTTTTTGTGCGTATTTTATTATACTATCCGGTCATATAGTTGAAACTTTATTAAGATATTATTAAAATATATATGTGAAATAATATGAATAAAAAAATAGTAAATCAAAAATATACAATAAAAGAATATGATGAATTGCCATCAACACACTTATATGTAAAAGAAAATCAAAACAAATTAGAAAGTGGTACTGTAATTATTGCAAATAAGCAAACTTCAGGAATAGGTACACACGGTAGAATTTGGTATACAGGCAGAAATAATATTGCAATGAGCATACTATATAAACCAAATTGTGATATTACAAAATTAGATGGTATTACAATTAATATTGCAAAAAGCATTAAAGAAGCAATAAATGAATTGTATAATATAAATCTAGAAATTAAATATCCAAATGATTTATTATTAAGTAATAAAAAAATATGTGGTATTCTTACTGAAATAAATACTATTTCTAAAAAAGTTAATTATTTAATAATAAGTATAGGTTTTAATGTAAATGAAATAAATTTTGATAATGAAATAACTAAAATAGCTACTTCATTAAAAAAAGAATATAAAAAAGATTTTGATAAACAAAAAATTATTATTAAAATATTAGAAAATATTGAAAAATTAATAAACAAATTAAATATAATTTAAATGGAGATTATATGAATGGAATAAAGATTATTGGCAGAGGAAAATATATTCCAAAAAATGAAATTACTTCAAAATTTTTAGCTGAAAAATTTGCTTTAACTGAAGAATATATATATAAAGTAAGTGGTATTAAGAGTAGATGGTATGGAAATAAAGAAGATACTTTAGAAAATATGGCATATAAAGCAAGCATAGATGCTATAAAAAATGGAAATGTAAATTACGAAGATATAGATTTAATAATTGTTGCAACAACTTCATCTAACCAAATGATGCCTGGAATATCATATAAGGTTCAAGCTCTTTTAAATATTGGAAATTGTATGTGTATTGATATTCTAGCAGGTTGCAGCGGCTTTATTAATGCTTTTGATATAGCATATGGTTATATTGAAGTAGGAAAAGTAAATACCGCATTGGTTATAGGTGTAGAAAAGCTATCAACAGCTGTTGATTTAAAAGATATGTCTACAGCTATTCTTTTTGGAGATGGAGCAGGAGCTACTATAATAGCAAAAAGTGAAAAAGTTAAAAAATATTATTCTAAAATAAAAAGCCAAGGTCAAGAAGCAGAATATTTAACTTATGAAGTAGGTAAAAAGTTAATAATGGATGGAACTAAAATATATAAATATGCAGTATCTGAAGTTCCAAAAATAATTAATGAAACTCTAAATGATGCAAAAGTAAATATAAAGGATATAAACAACATAGTATTACATCAGTCAAATACAAGAATAATGAATTCAATAGCAAAAAAACTAGGGCTACATAAAGAAAAAGTATTTTCAAATATAGAAAACGTAGGAAATACTTTTTGTGCAAGTATACCAATAGCTTTAACAGAAATAAATTTAATTGATGGAGAATATCTACTTATGTGTGGCTATGGAGGAGGACTTAATACCGGTTGTATAATACTTGAAATATAAATTAAATTTTCTTAAATAAATTCTTAGAAACAGTTGAAAAATATTGTTAAATAAATATAAAAACATAAGAAAGGATAAATTAGATGAAAACAGCATTTTTATTTCCAGGTCAAGGAAGTCAATTTACTGGTATGGGAAAAGATTTTTATGATAAATATAAAGAAGCAAAAGATGTATATGATTTAGCAAATAATGTTAGCAAAATAAATGTTAAAGAATTATGTTTTGATGGAAATGAAGAAGAATTAAAAGAAACAAAAAATGCACAATTAGCCATTGCTACAACTTCTTTGGCAATATTATCAGTTATTAATAAAATGAATATAAAGGCAGAATATGCTGCTGGATTAAGTCTAGGAGAATATGTAGCTCTTGTATATGGAGGATTTTTAAAATTAGAAGATTGTTTTAAACTTTTAAAATTAAGAGGATACTATATGCAAAATTTAGTGCCTAAAAAAGAATATGCTATGGTTGCAGTTATTGGTCTAGAATCTGATAAAATAGAAGAAGTATGCAAAAATCATGAAGCAAATGGAGAATTTGTAGTACCTGCAAATTATAATTACTCTTCTCAAACAGTAATATCAGGAGAAAAAGAAGC
>CALXWV010000015.1 GCA_944392515.1 uncultured Clostridia bacterium | reverse complement strand
AGATTTCTTGCGCCTTTATGGCTAGTTATATATGTTGGATCTCCAGATAATATATATCCAACTATTTGATTTACTGGATTATATCCTTTTTCTTCAAGAGCTACATATACTTCTTTTAGTATTTCTTTTACTCTTTCATTTTGTTCTCTTTCTACATCAAATTTCATTGTTTCATCCATATTCATAATGAAAAACCTCCTTTTTTAGATTGATTTAATTGTATTTTCATTTGATGAATCTATGTATTCTTCTAGCTTTTTTAAAGCACCATCTAAAGATGTACCTTTATAATATGTAGATATTACAACTCTAATTTTAGGGCTTACAATTACATCTTCTTCATCACTATGTATATAATCTTTTTCTGCCATAATATCTAATTCTTCCATTTTTTTCTTTAATTCAGCCATAAAATTATATACACCATCTTTATCAGCACCTGAAAATACTATTGCAAATTTTGGTCCCATATATCTTACAAAAACATATTCTTGTGCTAAATTCCTTTTTACCAAATTTGAAATTTGTGTAATTGTAGAATCACCTGTTTTTCTACTTACCTCAGTATTTATTTCAGGAAGGTTAACTATTTTAAACAAACATATTGCAGATGTAGTATATTTATCTATTATTTTTTTACCTTCTCCATATAAATATTCTGCAGATTTAAGGCCTGAATATAAATCATCTCTTACTATATTTTCAATTGTAGATTGATTTTCTACTGTTTTTAAAATTGTTACAATGTTATTTCTTACTACCTCTAAAATAGTTGTATCTATATGGTCAAATTCATGAGGAATACTTCCTTCTATTATCCAGTATCCAATATACACATTATCTACATATAAAGGGAAAAACATTGCACATTTAGCTCTGCCAAATTCCATTTTTTGATATGGTAACTTCTCATTTTCATTTTCAACTGTAACATATTTAGGTGTTGCAGTTTTTATGCTGTCACCAAATACTGGATCATTTTGTAAGTTTTTTAGTGCATCCCAATGCTTTTTATCAACATTAGAGGCTCTTACAACATATTCAGCACCATTAAATACTACTATTGTTGAATATTTTATTGAGTATTTGCTTATTAATATATCATTAATATTTTCAAGCTTTTCTTGTATACTTGATGTTTCGCCTAATGTTTTCATAAACTCTTGTAAAACATTTAAGCTAGTTATTCTTTGATTTAAATTACTATATGTTTCTATTTTTTTGTGTACTGAATAGTTGTATATAATTAATGTTAAAACAATAATAACTAATATTGCTATAACAGTTATTATCACTTAATATCACCTCTTTTATCTTTTTGTTTATTTTAATTATTAATAATTTGTTCTCATTTTGTTTAATGTGTCATTTACTCCTGATGAAAATTGAGTTGGTGGTTGTTTTTTATTTCTATTTTTAAAGAATCCTCTTTTTTCTGCTTTTTCATAATTTGGAGAATAATTTGTAAAATTACCTCCTGATACTAATGGATAAACCATATTAGCTAATTTTTCTAAACTTGCTATAAATGTACTTGAATATCCACTTAATGATATTTGGCAAAGTGCAATAGATTCTAAGTATCTTGCATAAGTTTGCATTTCAAATGGAATAGTTACATATTTTATAGTATTTGGATTAAATAAATCTCTTTGAAGTGTCATTGATGGTTCATTATATTTTGCCATACCACCTATTATCATCTTATCATTTAATATTTTTAATTTCATTTCTTTGTTAATTATAACTCTTAATTTATTCTCATCTAATGCATTTTTTAATTTTAATTCACTTAAGAATTGAGTTAAAGGTTGTATTGTAAGTGCATCCATTGATTGAACTAAATAAATTTCAGTAGCTTTAACAAAGTAATTAATATTTGTATTAAAATCACAATCTAAAAGTATTGCTTGATAATTATTATCTAATGTTTGCAAAATAGTTTCAAAATTTTGTGTTTCATCAAATTCATCTGGTAGTGATGTATAAATTGTTAAATTTTTGTTTACATCAACACCTTGAGCAATTCCATTTTCAAGATTTCTTATACTTTGAGTTGCTATTTGCATTAATCTTTGATCATTATCTGTAAACATATAATATGAATTTTTATTTTTTGTTAAATCTAATATAGCTGTTTTTATTCCTTTTTGAGCTAATAATTCTGCTAAATTATTTACAATAAATGATGTACCATTCTTACTTGTTCCAACAAATGCTACTATTTTATTTTGTGCCACAAAATTACTTTGTATAATATTTGCATCCTTGGTTGTTTTTGATAATTCATTAGGCATATCAACATTCATATAATTTTGATTCATAAAGCCATTTGCCTGTTCATATGGATTATCATTATTAATTTGATTCAACTGATTATTATACGCATTATTTGATTGTTCTAATTGACTATTGTTATAATCAACATTTTGTGAATTTTGATTTTGCATATATTGTGCATTCATATAATTTTGAGTATAAGGATTACTTTCGTTAGTATCATTATTTATATAAGGACTTTCTATTGCACTATTTGAAGTGTATTGATTATTTGCATTTAAATTCTCATCATAAGAATTATTGTATTGTTCACCTAAGTCGTATGGATTAACACCTTGGTTATTATTATCTTGATTTTCAGCCATACTGAATAGATTAATTTCATCGTTACTGTTATTTTGATTATTAGAATTTTGATTGCTTATGTTTTTATCTTCTTGTTTTATATCATTTTCATTTCCTAATGCAAATAAATTAAAATCATCTTGTACATTTGCTTGTGTCTGTTCATTATTGTTTGCAGGAATATTTGTAGTATTATTTTGTTCTAAATCTTCAGCAACTACATTAACTTTTCTAGGTCTACCCCTACCTCTTTTTACTGGTTTAACTTCTTCAACTGCATTTACAGCATTATTTTCTTTTGATGCTTCTGAAACTGTGTTTATTTGATTATTTAATTCGTTTTTTTCAGCATCTATATTTATTTTTCTAGGTCTGCCTCTTCTCTTTATTTGAGTAATTTCTGGCTGAATATTTTGATTTGCCATATTTAGTTCATTTTCTTGATTTATATTGTTAAATGAACTTATTTGTCCAACATTTGCATTATTAATAGGATTCTGTTCAGTTCTAGTATTAATACTTGGTGTTACATTTTGTAAATTAGGATTACTATTTTGTCTTGTAATATTTGGCATATTATTATAATTAGCATTTTGATTTTGAATAGTACTCAAATTCGTGTTTCCAACATTTTGTGGCAATACATTATTTGGAATAGTATTTCTATTTTCATTTGAAACTATATTCATAGTTGATGGAATAATAACTGGTTTAGTTAAATTTGGTTTTTCTATATCCTTAGTTAAAAAGTCGGTATCTTGCTTCTTTACTGTTTTTTGTACTGGACTATATGGAGCATATTTGCCATTAGTTAATACAGTTCCACCATTTATAAGCTTTTGATATCTAATAGAACCTCTCTCTAAGATTTGTTTAACACTATTAGGTAAAAACTTTATAATTATTCTTAATTGTGTATCGCTATATTGACTTGCTATGCTATCAAAACTTTCAATGCACTTTTTCTCGTTGCTTCCAATTTTTTTATAATGATTTAAAATATTTTTTATTTCTGTTTCGCTAACTTCTACTTCATTTTCTGGTTTATAATTAACATCTTCTGAATCTATTTTATAATAATTCTTAGCTTCTTTTTTACTTCTTGGTTTATTAATTAAATTACAAACCATATCTATATTTCTGTCATTGCCTAAAAGAGCATTATAAATGCCAATTCCAAATAATTTAATTAAAAGTCCATCCGATTTAGTTCTTCTATCAGAACAAATTAATATAATTGGAATATCTTCTCCTGACATTTTATATGCTTCATCACTAATATTATCTAATTTATCAAATATAAATTTATCAATAGTATCATAATTGTTGTTTGAAATTGGTTCTAAATCTTCTCCAATAACAACAGCATCATATGTTTTATCCTTTTGTAATTCTTTTATTATTGCATTAAAGTAATATACATTTTTGCTTGTTATTATTTCTTTATACTTTTCTTGATACTTCTTAATTATTGATGATGATACATTATCATTACTTACTGCAAATAAAACTTTCATTTGTTAACCCCTCCAACCTTTTACTACTATGGCAAAAATAAGTGGTAATACTTGACATATGATAAGCATTGTTACTATACCAATCATTGCGCCAAATCCTTTATCTCTTACATCTAGTTTTCTAATTCCTAAAACATATTGATATATAGCTGCAATCGCTATTCCTAAAAATGCAACTGGAATGCTATATACTCTTACTTTGTCTAATATGTATGCAACTAAGCCGTATGTAGTGCTTCCATAAGCTTCATTGTAGTCTTCAATAGACTTTAATTCTTTATCTTTTATTTCTACAAGTTGACTTTTTGTTTCTTCTGATATTATTTCACCTTCTACATTAGTATTTGCAGCATAAACATAATTTATACAAAATATGCTGAGTATGATTGTAAAAGATATAAGTATTTTTTTCATTAATTTGCTCCCTTCCATATAATAAATCAATTTCTATTTTTGCTTGTACCTATTATTAAATTTCATATAACAATATAATACACTAATAGTATTAAAATATCAAGTAAATTTTATAATAAATAATAGCATTTTCGAGATTTTAAGATATATTTTTAACTATAATTTATTATATAAATAAGTCATCCATTTAAATACTGCATTTGCCCAATTTTTATCACTTGCATACCTTTTATTTACTGCAGTTAAAGTTGCTCCTTCAAAATATGTACCAGTTGCAGTCTCTCCTCCATAAATTGGAGTTCCTTTTGGATTTAGATAATATTTAACAAACACACGTGATACCAAGTCTATTCCTTCTGCATATGATTGAAATGCATAAGAACTTCCTGTTGGATCACTATCATATGCTCCATATCCAAATAGATTTTTCTTATTTTTAGATATATTAGAAGTTCCCCATCCGCTTTCATGTATTCCTACTGCTGCTACAAATATACCATTTATTCCATATTGCTTTTCTACATAGTAGAAGTATTTTGCATTGTCTTTAAATACATTATTTACATCATTTGAGTCATTTTCAAATATTTTATTAAATTGTTCTAAAGTTAATCCACTTGGTTTATTTAAAAGCATACTAAAGCCTAAATTTTGTGTTAGCTGTTCTTTAGTATATTGAACATTATTTTCATCTCCATCTCCTGTACCATTTGGATCTACATACTCTAAATTTTCAGATTTTGCCCAACCTAAATAATTATCATAAGATACATAGTACCAATCATTTTGTTTGGCTTTTAAAGTAACTATATCACCTTTATTTATTGTAATTACTTTGTCTGAATTTTCATCTGGGTTTAATCTTATTGCTAATGTAGTTGATGTTGCTTTTAAAGAATCTCCTACTACTGGAACATAGTTATTTGAATAAGCTCCCGTTCCAACTTGTACTATTTTATCTACTGATGCTTTAGTTATCCTTGAAGATACTTGAGTAGATGATATTAAATTTTCACCTTCATATATGTTTTTTAATATTGCATTTTGTTTGCCATCTACACCTTCTTGTAATACTTGTATTTTTCCTTTTGCAAGCGAATTATTTTCAATATATTGTGTAGTAAATTCCACATCTATTTCTTGCTCTTCTAAAACTTCTACTTTTTGTACTTTAGTATTATTTTCTACAATTTCTTCTATGTCTATTTTTTTATTTTTATCTTGAGGTGTTATTGGTATTTCTACTGCTACTGTTTTAGTATTTTCTTCAGATGCATAAGAAATATTTTTTGTTATATATATACCAAAAATAATAGCTATAACTATTGCTACGGCTATTATTGATACTAATATATAAACCCATAATTTTGACTTTTTTACCATAATATTCACCCTAATATTATTGTAATATTAAAGTCACTTTTTGTCAATTATTGTATTAAAAATGTATAGAAAACGTAACATAATTATTAATTAAGTATTATGTTACGTTTTATCTAACTTTTAGTTATTAAATAATAATTTGCTTCAAATCCTCTTGCCCTTCCTTCAAGTAGCAATTCATATTCTTTTGCGCCTGTATACTCCAATATTTCATTTAATACTTCATTAACATTTAAATATAGTTTTATGCTTACTATAAATTTATCTTCTATATCTCTTTGCTTTAGTAATTCTAATTGTGTTTCATTAAGTATTAAAGATTCTTTATATATTGCAAACTCTGGCATATTTTTTATATGATTATAATTATTTATTCCAACATATATATACTGACAATCTTGATATTCTTTTGCTAAATTAATATATTCCCTATACCCTTTATACAAATAGTCAGGTTCTTTTGTTATTAGTCCATATAATTGTAAACTAACAACCACTAGAATAACTACTATATTTGAGACTGTTTTTATTTTCTTTTTGCATATTTTATTAATAAAATATGATATTAAAAGTACAACCCCTATAACAATTAATGGAAGTGTTGGTAAAATATATCTTTGTTCTAAATATGGTGCAATTTTTGAAATTATTAAGTAATATATTATAACTGGAAGTGAAAGTATTGCATACTCCGAAATTCTTTTGTCTTTTCGTTTTTGTATAAAATAAATAATTGTAAAAATTGTTATTATTCCTAATAATATGTAACCAATTATATTGCTTATAGAAAACTCTCTAAACATTTCTTCTACATAAAATTTTAGTCTTTCAAAATAGTTTTCTTGCAAACTAGTAATTCCTCTATATGAGAAAAATATATGATATATGCTTGCCGGAAATATAGCTACTCCCAGTATTGCGAGCTTAATATTTTCCCAAATCCAATTTTTTCTTTTTCCTCTTAAATGTATAAGCAAAATTATAAACATTGTAACAGCAAATAAGCAAAAATAGTATTGTGTTAAAAAGCCTAAGATTGTACAAATGCTTAATTCAGTCATTTCTTTTTTTTGCATACCGCTTCTACTGATTTTTATGCAAATATATGTATATAAAAGTACAAAAAAGGTCATCATCATATACATTCTTTGGAACATTACTGTTGATATAGCTCCAATACTTAAACCATATAGTAAAAGTGCTATTAATCCTAGTTTTTCTTTTTTATATAATTTAAATATTTTATAAATGTAAACACACGTTAATAAATAAAATATAATATTTATTATAAATATTATATATTTTGAAAATGTTCCTAAAAAAAATGATGAAACTATATGAACTAATATATAAAAAAATGGTGGATGTACATCTCTTGATTGATTCCATATTACTGGTACAAAATCAAAAATATCACTTGGCTGTATTGTTAGATATTGAGTTGCTTCTTCTCTTGTTTTCCATATAGGCTCTATATTATATTCTTTATCACATAAATAATAGTAAACATTATTATTGTTTAAACAAAATACTATATTTGCGAACCAATTTCCTTGCAAAATATATTTAAATAATACTGTATTATATACATCAGCTACTCCATAAGGTTGATAAAGATTATCATATTTATAATTTGAAGAACCATAAGAAAAAATTTCATCTTCATTAAAGCCTTCTTTTTGTGTTTCGTAAAAAAGCATAGTAATAGTTAATATAACTATTACTATACTTAAGATAAGGTTTATTTTATTCTTAAAAAAATTATTTATTTTAATTATTATTTTTTTCTTAAGATATTTTTTCATATATATTCCTTTATCATTATGTAAAAAAATTATTGTTGTTCTGTTGTTTCTTCTTGCAATTCATTAGAAAGTTGTTTCATTACATCTAGTACTTGATTTAGTCCTGGGTATATTGCATCTACAAAGTTGTCATCTATTATAACTTCCCAAGTAAGTCCTTTTCTCTCTAAATTAATTGTTACTTCATTTGTTTTAGTATCTACATTATCTTGCATAAGACTCTCTTCAAGTAATTGTAAATTTTGCTCAGTTTCTATATCTTCTTGATTTTCTAATACTTCAGATATCTTTTCTATCCAATTTAATAGAACCTGTCTAAAGTTTTTAGTTGTAATCGTAGCAGTTACTGTTGCAGTAGTATTTTCTACACTTTCTCCTGTAATCTCCCATGAAAGATTATTAAAGCATTCTTTTTCTAAATTAGTCATTGAGTTTCCACTATTTAAAACTATAGTGCTATCTAAAATAGAAATTAAATCATCGTAATTAATATTTAAACTTGCCATAAATTTATTTCCGTTTTTCAAATTTGTAAATAAATTATTAACTGATGTTCTAGGTGTTATTGATGTATATAAAACCATTAAAGCTAATATTATTAAAATAATTAAAAGTACTAAAACAGCTAACCATTTTTTACTCTTTTTTTCTTTTTTTACTTTAACTTTTTCCTTCTCTATTTTTTTATTTTCTACTTTATTTACCTTATTTTTCTCTTTTTTATTTTCTACATTCTTATCCACTTTACTGAATTTTTCTTTTGGCGTTTTATTTCCTTCTTTATTGTCCTTTTTTACAATCTCTTTTTCTTTTTTTATTTTTTCTTCTTTTTTTACATTTTTTTCTTCCATAAAACAACCTCACTATTTAAGATTTTTATTTACTATAAATATATACTAATGAGATTGTTAAATCAAGTAAAATTATTATTTTTTTATTTTTTATTTCAAAAATTTTTATTTTATTATTTTAATTTAACTTTTTTTCTTCTTATTTTTCTATTAATATTTTAATTGCTATCAATATTAAAATAACTCCACCTGCAATTTGAGAATGTTTTTTATATTTTTCTCCAAATATATTCCCTATTTTTACTCCAATTAAAGATAACAAAAAAGTTATTAACCCAATAGATATTATTGGCTTTAATATACTTACTTTTAAAAAAGCTAGTGTTACTCCTACAGCTAGAGCATCTAAGCTTGTTGCTATTGCAAGCACTATCATTGTTCTTGGATGTATATCATCATTTATTTCTTCTTCATCTTTCTTTTTAAAAGCTTCTATTAACATATTAGTCCCAATTGATGCAATTAAAAAAAATGCAATATAGTTGTCTATTTTTGTAATTGCACTACTAAAATTTTTTCCACACATATATCCAATCCATGGCATTAGTGCTTGAAATATACCAAAATATATACCTATAACTATTGCATTTTTCCATTTCATTTTTATCATAGAAAGACCTTTGCAGATTGCAACTGCAAAAGCATCCATACCAAGTCCTACACTCATGAATAATATTTCTGCTATTCCCATAACTTAAGCTCCTTAACAAATATTACTTCATTAGTGCAAATCTTTTTTTAATCTTTTGTACCAAATTAATTACCTATAATATAATTTATCCGCTATTTTTATACAATTCCTAGTAATATAATTACAATTAATCCTAATACTATTCTATACCAACCAAATGCTTTGAAATCATGTTTCTTTATGTAACTCATCAAGAATTTTATTACAAATATAGATACTAAAAAGGCTACTATCATTCCTATTAATAATACAGTAAGTTCCATTCCAGTAAAACTTAAGCCAAATTTTAATACTTTTAGTAAACTTGCTCCAAACATTACTGGTATTGCTAAGAAAAAAGTATATTCGGCTGCTACTGTTCTTGAAATTCCAATTAATAATGCTCCTATTATTGTTGCACCTGAACGTGAAGTACCTGGAAATATTGCTGCTATTAATTGAAATAGACCTATAATTATTGCATCCTTATATGTAAGATTAGATATATCATTTACTCTTGGCTTCATATCTTTCTTTTTATTTTCTATAACTATAAATGCTATACCAACTAAAATAAGCATTGTTGCTACTACCCATGAATTATATAAATATTTATTTAAAATATCGTCAAATAAAAGTCCAACAACTGCTGCTGGTATGCAGGCAACTAATATTTTAGCCCATAAGATAAGTATATTTTTATCCCATACTACTCTTGTATTTCCCCCATGTTTGCTCTTTTCCATTTTTAAAGGCCAAATACTTTTAAAATATAACACTACAACTGCAAGAATTGCTCCTAATTGTATTACTACATCAAACATATCAAAAAATCCTTCAGATAAGCCTTCAAATTTTAAAAAGTTCTCAGCTAATATTAAGTGTCCTGTACTGCTTATTGGTAGCCATTCTGTAATTCCTTCAATTACTCCATAAATTATTGAATAAATAATGTTTAACATTTGTTCCTCCTTGTAATTTCATAGTTAACTAATTTTATTCTTTTTAATTAATTGTTATTCTTTATTTTCTTCAAAATTATAACATTGTAATAATATACTTGTAAATATATTTTTTTAATGTTATAATTTTTATAGTTTCAGGATTTATATAAATCCTAAATATAAAAAGAATAGAGGAAAATAATTATGAAAAATAATAGTTATGACGCAAGTATTGAAGATGCCATTAGTATGGTTAATGCCAAGCATTTATCAGAAAAAAATCTAAGAACTAATATAGATAAAAAACCTTATATGCCACCTGATCTTAGAAAAGAGCAAGATGTCAAAAAAGCACAGAAGAAATATGTTTCAAATAAAAGACTAAGAAATAAAAAAAGAATTAAACTTCCTAAGGCTTTATCATTACTTTTAGCAGCTGGAATTTTGTCTGGTTCAGTTGTTGCTATCACATTAGGATATGACCATATAACTTCTATTAATAGAGATAATGATTTAGCCCAATCTCAAGAAAACTTAGCTGATATGGCTAATAGAGAAACTGCTTTAGAAGAAATAGAGACTTATGAGCAAGGAGATAACTCTTTAGAAATATTAAATTCAGATTTAAACAATTTAATTCAAAAATACAAAGAAAATCCAGACTCTATAACTCAAGAAGAAATTAGAAATTTATTAAGTGCTTGCTATCAAGAAGGAAGAGATGTTGTTTTTTCAAAAATGGCAGAAGCTTATAATAAATATAGCCTAGAAAATGATGAATATCCTAAAACTATTAAAGCTCAAGATTTAATATATAGAGTTTCAGATGGTAAAGATAATATGACACCATACTATATAGCTAATCGTCCAGATCAAGTTAATAATCCAAATGGCACAGCACTTCCAAGCAATAATGAACTTAGTAATTTTATTTCAACTCAATTAAAAATAAATGATTTATATTCATCTAATAAAACTTCATTAGATATTACTGATTCATTAAATCTTCTAAAAGAAGGGGTTTCTGATATTAATAATTTATATACGCTTAAAAACTTCAGTATTGAAGATAACTTTATGGGTGGAAAAAAATTAGTAATTGAAGAAAAAGAAAAAAATACTGATTCTCTTAATTATGATGATAGAGAAGAAGATAGATAAAATATAATATTTAAAAAGGAAAGAGGAGAAACCCATGTGTGTTTCTCCTCCTTCCTTTTAGACATCTCATGAGTTTTTGTAAATTCTCATGAAGTAACTCCCCGTTCCCTTCTCAAAAATAACGGTCCACTGTTTGCTCTTAAACAGTTTTTCGCTGTTCTTTTCAGAAGGAATGCTATCCATGTCCCAAACATCGAGATCCGGTTTTTGCTTGACCTCTTTCGAGACGATGGAGTTGATTTGCTCGCGGACTTGTTTGCCAATTTCTTGGTCGCCGAGTACCTGCGGAAGCCAGATGGAATCACATTCACTGCGATTCCTGTAGAAGATATTTTGAGGTTGTTCTCCACTCAGCCCCCAAATCTTCATTAATGCTTTTGTAGCATTCTTATCTTCCGGGGTTTTTGCCAATCCCATTTGACTGGCAATTTTTTTCTTGAACTGGTTAAGGTATGCAGCCATACCATAACACATCCTTTCTATATAATTTAGCTTATATATTATATCACACTTTACATAAAAAATCAACCAATAAGATAAATTCTTATTGGTTTACTAACTTTAGCTTAATAAATTTTAAGATTTATTTACTGGTTGATATTTATTATTCTTCTGAACTTGGAGCATCTTCTTTTGCTTCAGGTTCAGGGGTATTATTGTATACTTCTAATATAGCTTTTTGGATTTTTTCTCTAGTAGCAGGATTTATAGGATGTGCTATATCCTTATGTTCTCCAGTGCTCTTAATCTTTTTGCTAGGCATAGCAATAAATAATACTCCTTCAGGATTTTTGATAACTTTGATTTCATGTACTACGAATTCGTTATCAAATGTTACAGATGCAACAGCTTTTAATCTGTTCTCTGAATTTACTTTTCTTAATCTTACGTCTGTTATTTCCATAATATGTGTTCTCCTTCCAAAGTTATAAATTTATATGAAAAATTGTACTATTTTTCATACTACTTTATATATTCGCTAATAATCTCCTTTTTCCTTCTTATTTTTACAAAAAATTTTTCCATATTATGTGACTGTGCATATTGTTTTTTTTGCTCTTGTGTAATATAATAGTTGAGCAGATTATATAATTAATTAAGGAGCGTGAATTTTTTTGGCAAACTTGCAAGAATTAAAAAGATATAAAAATATTTATATGATAGGCATTGGTGGAGTTAGTATGAGCGGTATAGCTGAAATTCTTAAGAATTGGGGATTTCATGTATCTGGTTCTGACCTTAATCCATCAGATGTTATTGATAAACTAATAAGCAATGGAATTTCTGTTACAATAGGTCATAATTTAGATATGCTATCTAAAGCTGATTTAGTTGTTTTCTCAGCTGCAATTAAGCCAACGGATGTTGAACTTATCAAAGCTCACGAATTGGGTATACCAGTCGTTGAAAGAGCTGATTTTTTAGGTGAAATTACCAAGTGTTTTAGAAATACTATTTGTGTATCTGGTACACATGGCAAATCTACTACTACATCAATGGTTTCTATGTGCTTTTTAGAAGCTCACAAAGATCCTACTATACAAATAGGTGCATCATTAGATGATATTGGTGGAAATTATAGAATAGGAAATAGTGACTTCTTTATTTTAGAAGCATGTGAATATGTAGAGAGCTTTTTAAAGTTTTACCCTAAAGCTGAGATTATATTAAATATAGATAATGACCATTTAGACTATTATGGCACTTTAGATAATATAAAAGCTGCCTTTGTTAAGTATGTAAAATTACTACCTGATGATGGTATACTTGTTTATAATGCAGATGATATCAATTGTTCGCATTTATCTCAATATACCAAAGCTAAAAGTTTGACATTTGGTATTAATTCATCAAATGCTAATTTTGTTGCTAAAAACATTTCTTTTGATAAAAATGGCTTTCCATCTTTTGATGTATATTATAATAATACATTTTATAAAACAATGAAATTATCTGTTCCAGGAAAGCATAATGTTTTAAATGCCTTATCTTGTATAGCTTTATGTAATGAATTTGGTATAGACAGAAATGATATTAAAAACGCACTTGTAAAATATAAAGGTGCTCATAGAAGGTTTGAATATATAGGTGAGTTTAATAATGTTAGAGTTTTTGATGATTATGGTCATCATCCAACAGAAATAGATGCAGTTGCTCAAGCTTTAAAGAAAAAACAATATAATCATTCTTGGATAATTTTTCAACCACATACATATAGTAGAACAAAAAATCTATTGGATGATTTTGCTAAATGTTTGCTTAACTTTGATAATATAATTGTTACTGATATTTATGCAGCTAGAGAAAGTAATACTTATGGTGTATCTGCTAAAGATATTGTTGAAAAAATAGATTCAATGGGAAGAACAGCTTATTATATTCCTAATTTTGATGATATAGTAGATTTTGTAAAAAGAAATGCAAAACCTGATGATATAGTTCTAACACAAGGTGCTGGTACAGTTACACAAATTGGTCCAAAACTAGTAGAAAAGAAATAACTTTCACCCAAAAGGGACGTCCCTTTTTGGGTGAAAGTTATTTTATGTATCTAACATTTTATTTAATAAAACTAAATTCGCCCAAAAAGGGGCGTCCCCTTTGGTCGAATTCTGACATTATTTATAATCTTTTTCATAAAGCTCAGGATATTTAAAGTCTTGACCAGATCCAGATACATCACCATTACTTACATGATTTACATTAAAAGTTTTTGATCCTTTTAAAAGGTATTCATGTTTATAATCATTTTGAATTATGCTGTTACTACTTCCAATATATACTGGATCATCCCAAGTAGTATCAACTGCATACCAGTTTTCATCTTCCATCTGTACATAATTCCATGCATGAGCTTCTTCATTTCCTTGTTCATCATATCCCACACCATAAACCAATACGCAAGGAATATTCAACTTATCTAATAAATATTTTAATCCTTCTGCATAACCTTCACATACTACTTTTTTGTCAACAAAAGTTCCATAAATATTATCTTTGTTTTTACCATTACCATCGTATTCTAAATTATCTACTAGCCAATCATGTACATATAGCACTTTATTATATCTTGAGCCTGTCGCATTTGAAACTATATTATTAGCTACTTTTTCAATTTGATTTAAAGCTTCATCTATTTTTTCTTTACTTGAAAAACTTGAATTATAATAAGTAGTTCCACTTTGAGGTGTTAATGTGAATCCATAAGACCTATAACTCAAAAATGATGATGTCCTTGTTGATAAAGATAATTTACTTGTGTCCACAAAAAATAATTCTAAATTATCCATATTAATAGCATCCCATGCTGACTGAAAATAATTTTCATCTCCACTTCCACCTATTTCTTTTATACTGTCACTAACAGTGGAAGGAAATTTTATTGATTCAGTTCCACTTTTTAAAGCTTCAAAATTTTCTAATATAGTGGCATACATAATTTTCGCAGGTTCTTCTAATTGGTTATAATAATATCTTAAAGCAATATTATTTTTACTTTCTAATTCATCTTCAAAATAATTTTGATAATTGATTGAAGATGATGTATCTTCACCAGTTAGCGATGAATAAATAATAAAACAAATAAGTAGTATCAATATAACTAAAATTAGTGTTATTATGCTAAAACCATGTTCTAAATTTTTTCTTTTTTTGTAATTTCTTTTCATTTTGTTCATTGTAATTTTTTCCTTTTCTTATTGTTAAATTTTATATCCTTTTATTGTAACCTTAATAATTATATACAAACTTTTTTTAATAATCAATACTTGAATTAGAAAAATATATTGCATCTCTTATGTTATAATTAATCAATTATTTTTTCTTATTTAAAGCATCTAAAACTTATTTCATCATCATATCTGCAAATATTGCATATCCTTCTGTTGGAGAATTTAGAAGTACATTTGTAATTGCTCCTATAAACTTATTATTTTGAATAATTGGAGTTCCACTCATTCCGTGGTATTATTCCTCCAGTTTTTGCTATTAAGTTTTCATCGGTTATCTCAATTAACATACTTTTATTATCTTTAGAATTTTTATAAATCTTTTTTATTTCTATTTTGTATCTTTCTACTTTATTATTTTCAAGCTGACAAATAATTGTAGCTTCACCTGTTTTAATTTCATTTCTTTTGGCAACCTCTAATTCTTCTTGTTTTATTGAATTTATAAAGTCTATATTTGTTACTTTTCCATAAACACCAATGCTCGTATTACTTTCTATTTCACCTATTTTCTCTCCATTATCTATGATTCCTCTAATTTCTCCTGTTCTTCCTTTTACACCTTTTACTATTGATACTATTTGACTAGTAACTAACTCACCATTTGAGATATTTAATAAATTTCCTGTATCCACATCTGTTATTCCATGTCCTAAAGCTGCAAAAGTTTTAGTTGCTTCTTCATAATATGTTAAAGTTCCTATTCCAGCTGCAGCATCTCTTACCCATAATCCTATCATATATGTTCCATCTTTTCCTTTAATAGGAATTATGCTTGTATATATTAATTCTTCATTTCTTTGATACTTTATAGATATTTCTTTTCCATTTGAAGAGTTTACTATATTAATTAACTCTTGTGTATTACTTATCTCTTTTCCATTTATTTCTTTTATCATATCTCCTTCTTTTATTCCACATTCACTATATGGCATATATTTATTACCATCTATTCCATCTATTTCTGACATTCCTACAACTAATACACCATTTGTATAAAGTTTTAATCCCACAGTTCTACCTATAGGATTTACATATCTGTTAGTACTAGCACTTACAGCTTCAGCATAAAAATTACTTTCTATTCCAAGCAAATTTATATACATACTTAAACAAATTATTATTAATATAATTGGTATAATTTTCTTTTTCATAAATGCCTCACAAAAATATTTTTTTAAAGTATTTGTTTTTTTATAATTAAATAAAATAAAACTATCTTTTTTCATCAAAAAATAGTTACTCTTTTATTAGAGTAACCATTTTTAATTAATTTATTTAAAAAATAATTTTTTGTAATTTTTATACAATTACATTTTTTCTAATTATAGAAAAATTTACAAATTTTAAATTAACTATAATTATTAAAATAATCACTTACTTTATATAAATTGTATTTCTCTCTTGCGAGTGCTGTTATATATGCTTTTCTAATATTTTCACTTGGCTTTCTTCCTTCATATTCACTTGTGCCTTCATCTTCATATGCATCATTTATACTATGAAATCCTGTTCCTAATATTAAATTATCCGTTGTAAATAATACTTCATCTTTACCAATTATACATTCATAAGCTCCTGACCCTGAATGAGGATAATAGTAATAAGATAATGTTTGTACTGTTGAATGAGAAGATGGGTCAACTACATCATAAGATGTTAATTGTTGCTGGTAATCAATTATATTATAACCTACTAAATTACTAGAATTCTCATTATTTAAAGTTAAACACCTAGGATTATGATATATTCCATTTTTATCACTATTTCTTACGCCTGTTTCTCTTTCTCTTAGTATTATTGAATCTCTTGATACAAATTCTTTATTTAGAGTATTTGCAACTATTGAATAATTACTATAATATTTATAATTACCAATTGGCAAGCCTTGCATAAATGACACTACAGTTACATTATTAGTAATCTTATACCAATCTTCTTCAGATAGTACTGGCAAAGAAAATTCAAATCCGGAATTATTGTGTATATTAAAATTAGATATTATACTCAATAAATTTGATTCAATTGAACTTATTATTACATCCATTCTGTGTTCATTAAAAAGTGAATCTTCTGCTTCTGGATCATTATCATTTGCTTTTATATCAAACACATCTGATATATTATATTCAGCGCGAGTATGTATTGGAACTTCTTCTCCTGTTTCTGTATTTAATGCTGTATAATTAAGCTGATTATTATATGTATCAGTTATAACTTTTATATTATTTTGACCACTAAATAAATTAATAAAAAATTCTGAAAATTCTTTTGCATTTTTATAATAGTTATAAGCACTATTATCTTTGAAATTATCAGTATTTATTTGTGTATAATTACCTAATCCTAAAAACTGTGCTAATCCATTTGCTTCAGTTTCTGTTAAATATACTCTTAAATTATTATTTAATCTAAAAATATTTACCCCTACATATGTACTACTTTTTCTAGATGTATTATCTACATATTTTGTATCTATATAATATTTTTGATTATTATAATACACATATTGAAAATATTCTGGTTCTCTTGAAACATATTCTGTTCCAGTTGTTCCATCACTTTTTGGAACAGTATCTATTGCAACTATATATTCACCTAATGTTTCAGGTTCTATAGCTACTCCATGCGCTGTTAAATTAGTTCCATTTATATTAACTGTATCAGGGTTTATTAAATAGCCCGATTTATTTACTATATTACCATCAGCATCAGTTCCCATTACAGTAATATAGTTATCTAAAGTATAATTAATTATTATATCAAATTTTCCAGAGCCAGTATATTCACATGTATAATAAATAAAAGGTTTTACTCCAGACTTAGATGTAAGTTCAGTAGAATTTTGAGTAGAATAATTTTGCTTGCCATTTTTTATAGTTACTACATTTTGATAATCTCCATATAAATAATACCCATCATATAGAGTATATAGTAATGCTGGTATATATGGTTCTAAATCTTCTTTTTTATATCCTGAAGAACCCATACCAGATGCTAAACTATTAAAAAAAGAGTTAACAGATGCAGATATATCTCTTATTTTTGAATCGTTAACAGTCGAATAACCATTACGTAATGTATTCATTTGATATGCTTTTACTGCATCATTTGTAGCAGTTAATAACATATCATTGTATTCAGCTTGTTTTTTTAATACATCTATATTATTATCTGTATACATAGCTAATACCAAAGATATAGGCAAAACTATAATTACAAATATTACTGCAAGTTGTTGTAATTTCATTTTTATCCTTTCTAAATCATTAGTTTATTAACAAAATCTTTTTTCATTACAAAAAATATATATAACTAAAAAGGAGTAGATAATATATTTTCTACCCCTATTTCTTGTTTATTTTCCATTTACAGTTACAATTCCACTATGGCTAGCAGTTATGCTTGCTGAGTTATTACCAGTAACACGGTAGACAAAATCTTTTAATATAGTTCCTATTGTTCTATTAGTATTTTTAACATTTATAGTTACCATATCTCCTTGTTTTAAGTACATAGCACCCTTGTCTGAATTAACTTCATCAAGTATCTGAGTAGTATATTTACTATAATAATAGTTTTCTCCTACTTTAGTATATTCAGCTTCTGTAACTTTTTTACCTGGGTTATCATCTAATACTTGAACTTCCATTTCAACTTCATAACTATTTCCAGTTGAACTAATTGTTTGTACAAAATTATCATAACTATCTTGTGTTATTTTTCCTGTAGATCTAATTTCATCAACAAAATCTGTTGTTACAGCATCAACTGCTTGTGTTGAAATGTCATCAGTCCTATCAGCTGTACTCATTAGTGGAAATATGAACATTAAAATTGCTGCTAAAAATATCGCTAAAACTGTTACAACTGTATCGCTCATAATTGCCTCCTTTATTTTACTTAAATTTATAAGTTAAAATTTAAGCATAACTATTTATATAAATATATTGTATTACCCTTTTTGTTGTGCCCTTATTATTTGTAACTATTTCTCCATTTTCAAGTTTATCATAAGATTCTGTAATATTTGATATTACATTATATCCATTAGCGCCTTGATCATTAGTTATATTTTCATAATTATATTCACCATATCTTTCAACAAATTTATAATCTTGTCCTACGCCTATAAGTCCATTAGAATTAGATAAAGCAGTTCCAAATTTGAAATTTAGTTGGTAATATGGTCCATTATCATCAGTTCCATATTCGTTTTTTCCTGTTCTATTACTTTCATTAGACATTCTACTAGAATAATATTTTGTTGCAGATACTTTATTAGTACTACTATTATCACCATTAATACCATTTACAAATTCTTTAATAAAATTATAAGACGTTTCTTGATTAGCACTCCAAGGCTCTCTTCTTATTTGCTCATCTTGAATATCAAAACCATAAATGGCTTTATTAGAATTATTTGCATTTAGTGTTGACTTTTCAAAATAATCATCGCTTGTTTCAGAATAGTATAATGTCATTGGTGTAATATCACCTTCAAATTTACCAGTATCTTTATTATATTTTTCACCGATATAAAAAAGTATTGCATAATTTTCTTTATAATATCTATAAAGTGTCGGAATTATTGTTTCAACCCCAACTATTCTACTAGATAATGCATTATTACTACTAACACCAGTTTTATCTAGAGATAATTGCTGATAATATTCTTTTATATCTTCCCCAGATGTTATTGCATCTGTAGTTTCTCTTACTTTTGTAAAAGAAAATATAGCAAGGGAAAGTGCTGCAACTAATACAAGTACAGCAAATCCCATTTTTAATGCTTCTACTGCATTTTCCATTACTTTATTTTTTCCTTTCTAAAAAAGGTAAAGCACATATCTAATTATTTTGATTAAGGCTTTGATCCTGTACTAGAAGTTGTATTTTCAACGACTACTATTGTTTTTATATAACCATTACTCCAAAATCTAGCATCTTCAGTTTCATCACTAAATTCTTCGTTATTTGGATAACCAACAGTATACATTTTTCCAGTTCTAATAGATGATGATGTAACAGCATTTCCATCCTTATCGATTACTGAAATTACATTACCTATAGCTTCATCATTTCTATTAGCTGCACTATTATTAGCTTGTACTTGAGTAAGTAATGCTTTTACATTGCTTCCTGATACATAGTTACCAAAATATCCTTCAAATGGTGAATTATGTGCTGTAATTTCTTGAGAATCTAAATTTGTCCCTGATGCTATTCCTGATACATTGTTATAAATAATAACTCCTAAAGTAACTATTAATATTGAAATTAAAATTGCACCTGCAATAATTAATGCTTTTGATGCGTTCTCCATATAAATTTCCTCCTTTGATTTTATAATTTTTTATTTTTTACATTTAGTTAAAATGTAACTAAATCTAATAACTAATTAATATTTTATCATAAAATTATACTTCTTCAAAGTACATATAACTAATTAATTTAGTTTTTTTATGATATTCGATTTTTGTGCATTTAAAATTCAAATTTGCATATAAATTAATAAACTTTTCTATTCCATTATTTGAAATTTGCTCTATTCTAAAAATATTATCACTATCTTTAAATTTTATTTCTACTATAATGGAATTTTCATTATTATTAATATAATACCCTTTAGAATCTTTTTCTACACTATTTTTTGTATTTTTATCTATTATTTGATTTATATAAGTTGCAAATTCCGTTCCAGTAATTGTTTTATTTAGTAAATTTTCATAATTCTTATTACTGTTTGATGTAGCATTTGAAATACTTATATAATTTAAATATAGATATCCTATAGCTGTTACTGCTATAATAACAATTATAGCTAAAATAATATATCTTTTCATATTACCTCTGTAAAATTATAACATTTGTTATTTTATATAGTCAATAGAATATTCTAATTTTTCCATATAATTGTTGCTCCTTGCAAAAGTGCATTTGCATAATCAGTATTATTAATTGAATTAAAATTAATCATATTAACTAACCCTGTTCCTTCATTATATGTTATATCACTATTTAAAATACTTTTTCTTGCTTTTATTGTATTATTTCCATCATCTACATTTTGAATATCAATTATTATATTACAAGAATAATATATAGTATTTTTATTATCTTCTAAAAATTGATTTATTGAATCACCTAAAACAGATATTCCATCTATTTTTACATCTACATAGTATGCATCACCTTGTTCTGCATTATATTTACTATTACTTTGTTTTGCAAAGTTTGCAATTGTTGCAATTTCTTGCATACTAATATTAGCTCTTTCTGAAAAACTTGTAAATTTAACATTAAATGACCTAATTTCTGTAGCACTTATTTGATCATTCATATTTTTTGAAAAGCTACCAAATTGTATAATTATATAGCTTGCTAATGAAAGAATTAAAACACCTATTAAGATTTCACCAGCAATAATTAATGCTTTTGATGCATTCTCCATTAGCTCACTCTCCTTTATTATTATCAACATTGACTCTATCAAAAGTCATTTTTACTACTCTTGAGTTTCTACTATCATATTCTACGCCTGTACATTCAAAATACAATTGCTTTAATGCATTTTTTTGATTTGATGACATAGTATCATAATAATTTTGAATATAATTTACTAAATCTTCACCTTCAGCTTTTTCACTAGATAAACCATTAACTTCTATTGTAACAGGTGCGTAGCCATCATCTTCAGCAAACCTAGTATTTGTATCGTATACTAGATTTGACAAAGATATCATTTGATAACCTCTAACTACCTTTTTATTATATGCCTCAAATCTTTCATTGAATTCAACTATTTGCTGTCTTTCTTCTTCATCTATATTTGTTTGTTGCAATGATCTTAACTGTGTATATCCCCAAGTAAGTAGCCCTACAATTAGCATTGCAATAAGCATTCCTCCAGCAATAATTAACGCTTTAGTTGCATTTTCCATATTTTTACCTCACATTTACATTGCTTGCATTGTTTCAAATGATGATGTCATACTTGTTAAGCCTATTAGCACAAGTGGTACAACTAAGTATCCAACAAATAATCCTACTAATGGTGTAAAACCTATTGCCCTACCAATCATACCTTTCTTAGAAATTAGTCTATCATTTGCTTCTTTACGTTTATCTTGGTAATATTCTCTATCTGAGTCTAGTTCATCAAATGCTTCTTTTATTGGAACCTTTTCAACTGCTGTTTGTAAACTTTCAACTATTCTTATTAGTGGCCCAAATGATATTTCTTCTTTCATATTTTCTAGAGCTTCCCACGAACCACTTTCGTAATCGTTTAAACATCTACTAATAGGTTCTTTAAAAATATCTGCATATCTTTCCATCCATTCGAGAATCATTTCAACATCAACTCTCTCTAGTCTCATAAGCATAAGTATAATTGTTTGGAACTGCATTACTTCGTCTTCCATAGACATTTTTCTTATAATTACTTGGAATTTAAGCATAAGTATTGGTGCTGCGTATCCAATTATTGCAAATACCATTGCTATTAATATTTCAAACCATTTTAGATACTCTGAATTGACAACTTTCAATTTTTCTAAAATTTGCTGAGCATTTGATGTAATGGTGTCTGAATCAGCATCTCTATAATATGTAGATTTTTTCATAGCCTTTTCTATATCTGCTTGAGTTGTATTAAGTTTTCCTCTAAACATATCTAAAAAATAGTTATGAGTCTGAGTTGTTTTCATTGCTTTTTGGTAATCTCTGTCATCTAATTCCCCAATCAGGTCAAAATCAGTTGTAGGTTCAGTATATATATAATTTATTTGTACATTATGTAATAAGATAAATATAATTATTGAGGCAATAAATACAACTAATGTTAAACTTAATCTATTAATATAAAGCCATTCTATTTTTTGTTTTGATGCTGCATCTTTTAAAGCCTGTTTTATTTTTCTTCGTTCTTTTGTACCATCTTTAGGTATAAATAAATCCACAAACTTTTTAACTGGTTTTATGTTATATAATTTAGCTTGCCAAGGATTCTGATTATTTTCTAGCTTAATATTAACAGCGCCATTATCTTTTAATTTTCTAATTAATATATAACAAACAAAAGTTACTAAAAGGATAACTATTTGTACAATCATTCCTAATTTACCATTATAGAAAGATTTTGTAAATGAGAAGTTACTTAAAGCCCAACTTTTTAGTGGCTCTAACATTACCATTGGTACAATAGAAATTATTGATAAACTTTGAAAAGTATAATTAAGCTTGTCCCTTTTTAATATTTCAAGTTGCATTTCTTGTGTAATATTATCTAGATTTTTTAAATAAAGTGATGTTCCATCTACCTTTCTATCGCCAAATTCCTGTGTTAAATATGATATACCTGCAAATTCCTTTAAGTAATTATTAGGAGCAATATCATAATATTTTTCAAGCTCTGTTTCTGGATCTTCTGAATTTAAAATATTATATATTCTTTCTGCTTGTCTTGATATTTCTATATGTTCATCATCTTGTGCTGTTTGATAAATAGCTTCTCCAACCATATTAGTTTCGTGGTATGCATGACGCATTGCTGCAAAAAAGTCGATTTGTTGTGTTAGAAGGTTATTATCTAATTTATCTACCATACCATCAACTAATGAATCTATAATAAATAATTCAAATATTAAAATAATAATCATAATAAGCAGATTACTTTTTGTCATTAATATTACAATTAAAGTAACCGGCAAAATTATTGCTAATGCTTTTGTTATTATTTTTGAAGTTTGAAGTCTTGTTAAAAATTCATCATCAATATTAATTATTTCTAGTCTTCTTCTTATTTTTAATAAATATCTTCTTAAAAAAGGTAACTTTAAATATTTTACATATAATTTTTGATACATCACTTCTGATGAGAATGTTTTTTCCTGAGTGCCTTTTCTTAATCTTTCAATTCTAGCAACATCAGAGCTTTGCATTTTCTTTCTTAATAGCAAATATGCAAATACAACTACTGCAAATATAGCTATTACTATTCCCATAAATATAAAAATAGTTTGATTAGACATTTAAAGTCACCTCCTTCTTTCTATTTTTCAAGGTTAACACTTATTTTTTCTCCCCATATTCGTTCTATAAAATTAATAAATTCTTTAGCATCTGTATCATCCATATTTAAAAGCATTTCTTTTAAATTAGTATCTGATATTTTATTTGTCATTACATATTTTCCATCTTGATACTCTAGTATATTTACATATTTATATAATTCTTTATTTGTCTCTTTTGTATAATATTTAGTTGTATTTTCTGCAAATCTTTCAAATTTACCTTCTAAAGTTTTTTGATTCTTATAGTCATAATTATAATCATTAACGTCTTCTACTGGTATACATTCTGTTATTCTTTCAACATATCTTTTTCCTTTAAAATCTTTTGTTAAGTGTATATCAAAGTTCAAAACTGAAACAACTTGCTCTTCTGCAGTTTTTTCATTCTTAAATACACCTGTTCTTAGCATTGAGTTACGTAGTGCTGTAACTAAGTTTGGAAATGTTTTAGCATGGTGTGTAAATAATGTGAATTTAGAAGCAACCTGAGCTGCTTGAATCATCCAAGATGCTACGGGGTCAGTTGCAACCTCACCAATGATATTAACAGAACCATCAGTTTTTTTCTGAACATCTAGACCTTCCTGTCCAGATATTGTATCTGTTTCTCTGAATGTCAATATATTTCTTGTAGGATATATCTTTCTTAAGTGAAGCTCGAATGCAGTTTCCTGAACACGAATATTCATCGTTTCATATATATTTTCTATCATACCCATAAGCATTGTAGTTTTACCACAACCTTGCTCACCAGTAATTGAAATAATTCTTGCACCTTTTACTAAATATTTTAATAGTTCAATTGTTTCAATACTTCCTTCTTCACCTTTAAACCATTGTTCCAAAGTAGAACGCTTAACATCGAATTTTCTTACAAAGAATGCCCATGTTTCTGAGAAACTTGGTCTAACAACAACAACACGAGATCCATCTTTCATTTCATTAATCTTGTAACCATTTGTATCTGAAAGTTGTCCTGGATTATTGTATTTATATATGTTTTGACAAACTCTTTTTAATTCTGCTTCTGTACCAAATGATAAGAATGCAAGCCTAATAGATTTACCTTGGAAGAATATCCAAATACTATCACAAGCTCTTGGTACTTTATGTTCCATAACTTGAGATAAATAACTTGAATCTGTTTGAGCAACTTGACTTAAGAAACTCTCTGGCATACCAGATACACCACCAGATATACCATCTATATTCATATCTCTAACTTCATCTATTGAGCTATACCCTTTATATTTTTGATAAATTCTTTGTACAATTACATTTAATTTATCATCATAAGTTAAATTATAATTTTCTTTTTCATATATTTCATTTATCTCTTCTGGTGTTATAACATAAGATGGTTTTGACTCACCTGATGTATATTTAAGCCTTGCTAAATCATATTTTTTTATAAGTTCAGTTAAGGCTTCATAACCATAATCTTTTTGATACATATATATAAGTATATCGAACTTATCCTGAGGAGTTAGTAGAGAAGGTACATCAAAAGGTATTGCCTTTGATATATTTGTTTCATCTACACCATATTCTTGAGAAAGTAAATCATAAATAAGTTCTTTAACATATTTTTTATCATTTACATCTCCATATGTACAACCTTTTAAAGCTTTCTTCAACTCATACTTTTTATTTTTTCTTCTTTTTAGTTCCTCTTCTGATAATCCTAAATCATAAAGGTTTACCTTGGTTATTTCATCCATTCTTTTTTTTACAAAGTTCATCATCATATCCAAAGTATAAGTTTTATCATCTACTACAACTTGCTCTTCTACTTTAGCATCTTGATTTTTCTTTATGTATCTTAGTACTAAATAACCAGCTATTACTACTATTGCTAATATTAAAATTATATTAAGAAACATAGCTTGCTCCTTCCTTTTATCTAATATTCGTATTTATTAAAACTAAATTATATTAGTCCATTCATCTTTTCTTGCATCTTGTATTCTAGACTTTGTGTTGTATTTCTTAATTGTTTTACAAAATATGTATCTTTATTATCATAACCTTCCATTCTCTGTACTTTTAAGAAATAATCTATAATTTTTCCTTCTGAACATTCATCGGCTAGTAAAATATTGTATGGAACAACCATAGGAATATTTTTTTCCTTTAAATATCTAGCCACATTTTTATTTGAATATTTAGAATTTGGATTATATCTTCCTATATTTAATAAAACATTACTTTTTCTATAAAACTCATCATTTTGCTTAAGTTTTAAGAATCTATTAATTGATGTCATATTTTGGTTAAAATTAACAACAACCAAATCAGAAATATTAAGTACTTTATCTTTATTTTGTTTAGGAATCTTTTTGCTTAAATCCACTAAAACTATATCATATACACTATTAGCTACATCTATTATTTGAGAAAAATAGCTAGACACATTCATATATTCTTTAAAATCTACTGTTTTAGGTGCTTGCAATATATCTAATCTATCCCTTAGTACTGGCTTAGTATAGCTTCTAATAGTGTCTCCTGATGCTCTATTACTTGCAAATGTTCTAACTAAGCCTTCTAATCCATTAGATACATCCATAACATTTGCTTTAGTAAAAAGTCCTGTAATCCTATTATTAGAATTCCAAAAGCAATTTTCTAGAGTTTTGTCCATAAATTCAGTTGAAAAAAGTAATATTTTATAATTATGCTCAATAGCCATAGCTGTTGCTATGGCTGAAATAGATATGGTTTGGCCTGTTTCCTTTATATCTTCACTAATAAATGTTATTATAGACATCTTATTACCTTTCTATTTTTTTCTAATTACCTTTCTAATGTCATTTTGTGCTACAACGCCTTCTAATATTAAAGACACTAGATATTCTAGACTATCTTTATATGTTGAGCAATAATTTTTTAAACTAATTTGTTTCATCAATTGATTTACTAGTGTTGCATTTCTATCATTATCTGTATCCGGAAATTCAACATTTTCACTATTCCACTTTACTGGATAGTTCTCTAATAAATGATTTAAATAATCATCATGTTTATTATTAATATCTGATGAAATAATTAACTTAGTCAAATTGATTTCTGACCTAATAGTAGCAAGTATTTCTAAACTTTTTTGTAATTCAAACTCATCATAAGAAGTAGTATAAAATATTCTTTTAGAGTTTGATATCATAAAAGAATTGAAAGTTTGTGGATTATCTGTGTCAATTAGTATATAGTCATAATTTAAATTAGGCATATTTAGATAACTACATATTTGCATAAGATTTAAAAATCCAACAGCAACATCTACTCCATCATATTCACTTATATAGGTAGGATTAGATGATACTTTAGGTACAATATATCTTAGTCTTTGCATAATAGTAGCATCTATAATTAAAACACTTCTATTAAGTTTTGTCATGGTCTTTGCTACGTTTAATAGCAAATCTTTTTTATCATTTATTCCTACGAAACCTATTTGTTCCACTATGTGTTTCCTTTCTAAATCAAATAATTGCTCTAATAGTTTAAGCTAAATGCTTAAACTATTAGCTATTATTATTTTATTGCATTGAATCTAGATAACTTTGTCTTGCATCTTGTGCATCACTTATTTCTGAAGATGTTCCAGTAGCAACTGCATCTGCTCTGTCATCTGCTTCCATAGTATTTAATTCATCGTTAATGTTTGTTCTATTTAATGCACCATAAGTATTAATTCTATTAACTAATTCTTGCTTTGCTTCATTTACTATATTTGGATCTTGGGCAATTAAATTTTGTACATCTCCACTTGGGACATATGTTGTAATTGCTCCAGCCTGCATACCTGGTTCAACATACCTAGTTAAATATAATTTGCTACCTTCCATCATATATGCTTCTACTATTGCATTACTCATCATTAATATTTCACCTTCAGATAAATCTAAAGATATAGTATTAACTGATGGAATTCCACCTTGATCAAGAACTGTTACTTTCTTTTTAGAAACAACAATATAATTTGTTCCATCTGGCATTCTTAATCTTACATCAACTGTATCTCCTGTTTCTAAATCTGATGGAAGTGTTATCATATTATATTCTTCTTTTCTAACATCATCTGTATTTACATTATCTGACGTTGTTAACATATTAGTTGTAACAATCGTGTTTGCTGCAATATCTATTTTGGCTATTACTTCAAGTTCGTTTCCTTGATCATCATATGCTAGAGTACTGAAACTATTTGCATTTACCGCATCAGTAGGTGCTACATTAGCATCTGCCTTAACTGTTGTGAACATATCTTGTGTTATTACTGTTCCAGATTGTACTGTTGTTTTCAATACATATACACTCTTTTGTGCATCTAATCTAGCTTGTTCTTCGCCTTTCATTTGAACTAAAAATATTACTAATACTATAATTCCTATCAATCCTATTAATCCTGCTACGACTAATCCCTTTATAAACGAATTACGTGCTTTTCTCTCCAATGGATTCATTGTTGCCATTGATTATTCCTCCTTAATATCATAAAATATTCTATTTTATTTTATATCAAACAGTATTTTAAAACAATATTTTATTTAATTATTACTTTTTTTTAATATTTTTGTAATATTTGTAATATTTATTCGATAAATTTATATGGTAACTCTTGTGTTCCATTTCCTTCTAAAAAAGTAATATCACTTAATGTAACTACTGGTAATATATTAAATGTGTTAGTTCCTGTTTGCCCTTTTGAATCAAATAATTTTGTTCCAGCTATATTAGATGTATTCGATACTATTAATGTTCTTAAATAATATTCTGCATTACTCTCTGTATTATTAATTGCCCTTGTTGAAATCCAATACTCTCCATTTGGAATTATGCTCTTATAATCATCTATATATTCTATATTTCCTGTATAATAAGTTTGTATAAAACTTATATTATCTGAAGTTTTAGTTCCATTAAAAAAGTTTTTTTGGATGCTAATATCTTTTTCATCATTTAATACACTAGGATACATTAAAGATGTGTATTTTTTTTCTGTTCCATATCTAGAACTTCTAAGTTCTTTTGTATTTGAAATAATTTTTTCTATATCTTCTATGTTAATATTTCGTGCAGTTGTATTATACTCTACGTTAGAAAAAAGAGTATTACAAATATCATTTAATATTTTTACACCATTATTAAATCCATTTGCTCCTTTTAAGGTTACATTATTACTATTTAAAGTAGTTGGAATTATTTTAATTTGGTTATTTTGCTTATTAACATCAATAACTTTCCATATTGAAGTAGTATTTTCTATCTCTTCTATATTTTGTACTTGATTTGTTCCTGAATTTTCCCCATTTATTTCATAAGTACCACCATCATATTTGTATTCAATATAATCTCCAATAGTTACTCCGATTTCTTGCTTATTTACATTCCAAATATTTTTTATCAAGAATTCATAGTTTCCCTTTGTAGTAATTAATGTAGCCTCTTCAGGTGAATCTTCATTTATTATTTTTCCATAATTGCTTAGAAACTCAATTAATTCTTCATAACTTTGTGGATTATCTTCTTCTAATTCAATTTTTATACTTTCTTCTAATGACATTCTTTCAGTTTCTTCTTTTTTATCTTTAGCAATATTAAGAACTCCATTGTTGTCAGAACTTGTTGTAATAATAATTCCAGACAAAATCATTAAAACTACTACTGTTACTACGAGTGCAACTAATGTTATTCCTTTTTCGTTAATACTCTTTTTCATAATTCCTCCTTAGTTTTTATTAATTTTATATCAATACAAATTTTTTTTCAATTATTTAAAACTATTTTCTTTTTTATTTTCTACTTACCTTTTGCTTAATACATTAGTTTTACTTAAATTATTTTTTAGTATTTCTATTATTT
>CALXWV010000014.1 GCA_944392515.1 uncultured Clostridia bacterium | reverse complement strand
ATACCTTTTAATACATTGTGGTGGTAGAAAAATAGCAATAGGAAATAGAATAGATGAAGTTGCAAAACTTGTTAAAGAAGAAGCAGGAGATGTACCTTTTATTATGCCATTTACATTTGGAGAATATGGTAGAGCTGAACATGAAGCTAACAATATGGGAGGCTTAATGCTTTCAGAAACAGCTTTTTGTAAATAATTTTACGATTGGGACGGACCTTTTTGAAAAATATTATATATTTTACATCTGGGACGGTCCTTATCGTAAAATATTTTCCAAAAAGGTCTGTCCCAAAAAGAAAAATAATATAAAAAAAATAATTAGGAGGAAATTTATATGGATATAGAAAAATTTGTCTTAAATGAGACATCATATTTTGGAGAAGGAGCTAGAAAAGTTCTTCCAGAAGAAATAAAAAAGAGAGGATTCAAAAAAGTATTAGTAGTAACTGATGAATCTTTATATAAAGCAGGAGTAAGTACAAAAATTACAGATTTATTAGAAGCAAATAAAATAGATTATGTATTATTTCATGATGTTAAACCAAATCCACCAATTAAGAATGTATTAGATGGCGTAGAAATGTGTAAAGGTGAAAAATGTGATTTAATAGTTGCAGTAGGTGGTGGTTCAAGTATAGATACAGCAAAAGGAATAAGTATAATTATTGCTAACCCAGACAGAAGCGATGTTGTATCATTAAATGGAGTATCTAATACAAAGAATAAAGGCTTACCAATAATAGCACTTCCAACAACAGCAGGAACTGCAGCAGAAGTTACAATTAATTATGTTATAACAGATCCTGAAAAAGAAATAAAAATGGTTTGTGTAGATGAACATGATATTCCTATAATGGCTATAGTAGATACTGAACTTATGGCTTCAATGCCAAAATCTGTTGCATCTTCAACAGGAATGGACGCTTTAACACATGCAATTGAAGGATATATTACTAAATCAAGAAATATAATGTCACAAATGTTCTCAATGAAAGCGATTCAATTAATATATGATAACTTAGCAAAAGCAGTAAATAAAAAAGACCAAGATGCAATAAATAAAGTAGGTCTTGGCCAATATATAGCTGGTATGGCATTTTCAAATGTAGGCCTTGGAATAGTTCATTCAATGGCTCATCAATTAGGAGCTGTTTATGACACACCACATGGCCTTGCAAATGCAATACTTCTTCCAACAGTTATGGAATTTAATGGGGAAGTAAGCTATGAAGAATATAGAAAAATATTAACTGAAGCTATGCATATAGATGCTACTGAATTTACAAAAGAAGAAGTAATTAAAACATTTTGTGAATGTATAAGAAATTTATCTCAAGATGTAGGTATTACTCAAACTGTAAAAGATGTAGGAGCTAAGAAAGAAGATTTTGAAATGCTTGCAGAAAAAGCAATGGTTGATCCTTGTAAGCCAGGAAATCCAAGAGAAGTTACAAAAGAAGATTTTGTAAAATTATATAATAAAGCATGGTAAGAAAGTAGAGTAGGCAAATAACAATTGCCTACTTTTACATTTAAAAAAAGTGTTGACAACGCAAACAAATGTGTGTATAATATATACGAACAAAAGTTTAGAAAAAACAATAGCATAATAGTAAATTATTTAAATTGAAATGTCTGGAGGATTACTTATGATTTCAACACTACATATTAAAAATATAGGGATTATAGATGATTTGAGTATTGAACTTGGAGAAGGATTTAATGTCCTAACTGGAGAAACAGGGGCGGGTAAAACATTAATAATAGATTCTATAAGTATAATATGTGGAGGTAGATTTTCAAAAGAAGTAATAAGAAGAGGCGAAGATTATTCTTTTGTTGAGCTTAATTTATATCTTCCAGAAAATAGTCTTGCAATAGAAAATAATATAATTGTAAGTAGAGAAATACATTTAAATGGAAGAAACTCTTGCAAAATAAATGGAAGATTAGTAACATTAACGGAACTTAAAGAATTTATGAGCAATATAATAGATATTCATGGACAAAATGATAATCAAAAGATATTAAATTCAAAATATCATCTAAAATATCTAGATAACTTTATAGGAAAAGATATATTAGATGTTAAAGCAAAATACAAAAGAATTTATCAAGAAAGACAAGATATTTTAAAAGAACTTAAAGCTAATTTAGGTGATGATAAAGAAAAGCAAAGACAGTTAAGCTTGCTTCAATATGAATTTGATGAAATAGAAAATGCAGAGTTAAAGCCAGGAGAAGAAGACGAATTAGAAGAGAAAAGAAAGTTTTTTATGAATTCTGAAAAAATAGGTAAAAGCTTAAATCAAGCAGATATATCTTTAGGAGAAGGTGCAATAGATAAAATAAATGATGCAATAAGAGCAATCGAAAAAATAAGTGATTTAGATAAAAAGTATGATAATACTTTAAGTAATTTAAAAAGCATTTATTATGAAGTACAAGAATTATCTAGAGATATTTCTTCACTTAATTCAGATATGTATTTTGATGAAAACGAAAGAAATGAAGTTGAAGAAAGATTGGACTTAATATATTCTCTTAAAAGAAAATATGGTAATACTATAGAAGAAATATTAAATTATAAAGAAAAG
Source organism: uncultured Clostridia bacterium (assembly GCA_944392515.1). GTDB lineage: Bacteria > Bacillota > Clostridia > TANB77 > CAG-508 > CAG-793. The sequence continues at coordinate 29,089 of CALXWV010000014.1, read as the reverse complement.
ATAGAAAAAGAAATAGATAGAATAAACAATTTAGATGAATATAATAATCAGTTGAAAAATAAACTTAAAAATATAGAATGCAATATGCAAGATTTAGCAAATAAAATGCACGGGATAAGAGAAAGTAATGCTAAAATATTAAATTCTAAGATTAATAAAGAATTAGCAGACTTAGAAATGCCTAATAGTAGATTTATAACACATATAGATACTGTAGAATTTAACAAAAATGGTACAGACGAAGTTGAATATTATATATCTACTAATATAGGTGAAAATGAAAAAGAATTAGCAAAGATTGCCTCAGGTGGAGAAATGTCAAGAATAATGCTTGCAATAAAAACTGTTTTAGCTGATACTGATAGTACACCAGTACTAATATTTGATGAAATAGATACAGGTATTAGTGGAAAAGCGGCTAAATCAGTTGGAGAAAAACTTAAATTAATAGGAAAAAGCCATCAAGTATTATGCATTACTCATCAACCAAGTATTGCTGCTAAAGGTGATGAAAATTTCTACATTAGTAAAATATCTAAAGATGGTAGAACATTTACAAAGGTTAAAAAATTAAATGAAGATGAAGTAATAAATGAAATTGCAAGAATATCTAATGGAGAAGTAACTGAGACTGCAAGAAATCATGCAATAGAACTTAGAAAATCTGCATAAATATAAAGTTGCATTTATTTATAAAAAGTAAAATATTAAATTATTAAAGTAAAATATAATTAAAAAGTAAAATTATAAAAATTAATATAAATATAATTGAAAATTATTTTTTATTCTGTTAAAATATAGTCAGAATATTAAAGTAAAGGAGGGGAGTATTAAATTATTTATGCTCTCCTTTTTGATAATAAGAAAAGAATTGCAAATAAATATAATAAAATTTAAGATGGTATTAAAATATTTTAGATAAGTATAATTGATGATATACCTTAAAAAATAAAGAAAGGGTGATTAAAATGCCATATATAGAATTTAAAGATGTAGTAAAAGAATATAAAATGGGAGAAGTTTCAATTAAAGCCCTAAATAATACAAATTTTCAAATAGAAAAAGGAGAACTTGTAGTAATAGTAGGTCCTAGTGGTGCAGGAAAAACAACAGCTTTAAATATTTTAGGTGGAATGGATACCGCAACAAGTGGAGAAGTAATTATTGATAATAGAAATATTGCTAAATTCAAGAATAGACAATTAACCAAATTTAGAAGAGAAGATATTGGCTTTGTATTTCAGTTTTATAATTTAGTTCAAAATTTAACTGCAATAGAAAATGTGGAACTTGCAACCCAAATATGTAAAAAGCCGTTAGATCCAAAAGAAATACTTATCAAAGTTGGATTAGGAGATAGACTTAAAAACTTTCCTTCACAATTATCTGGAGGTGAACAACAAAGAGTAGCAATAGCTAGAGCTATTGCTAAAAATCCAAAGTTGCTTTTATGCGATGAACCTACAGGAGCATTAGATTACAAGACAGGTAAGCAGATACTTCAGCTTTTACAAGATACATGTAGAAAAGAAAAAATGACAGTAATAATTATAACTCATAATGCAGCATTAACACCTATGGCAGATAGAGTAATTCATTTCAAAAATGGTACAGTTTCAAATATTGAATTAAATGAAAATCCAGTTCCAATTTCAGAGATTGAATGGTAATAATTATAAAATCAATTAATGAAAAAATAGTGTTTTTTAATAAAGTTTAATTTAAATATTAAGTATAAAATAACTAATATAACATGTAAATGAGGTGAGATTTAATGAAAAAAGCCTTATTAAAAGATTGTTTTAAAGAAATAATAAAAGGATTTAAAAGATTTTTATCAATACTACTAATAGTACTTTTAGGAGTAGGTTTTTTTGCTGGAATTAAAGCTACCAGCCCAGATATGAAATTAACATTAGATACTTATTTTGATGATAAAAATATTTTTGATATTCAAGTAATATCTACATTAGGTTTAACTAATCAAGATATAGAAGAATTAAAAAAGCTAGAGTATATAGAAAATGCAGAAGGTACATATCAAACAGATGCAATTGTTACAGCCGGTGATGAGCAGTTTGTTGTAAAAATGGAGAGTTCTTCAAATTCAATGAATAAACTAGAAGTAACCAGTGGAAAGCTACCTGAAAATGCAAATGAATGTGTCGTAGAAGAAAATTTTTTAATTGGAACTGAATATAAAATAGGAGATACAATTGAAATAAATGTAGATAATATTACAGATGATGATGGGAATGATATTCCAGTACTTAAAAATAATAAGTTACAAATTGTAGGAACAGTAAAATCTCCTATGTACATATCAACAGATAGAGGAGATACTAAACTTGGTTCAGGTGTTATTAACTATTACATATATGTTAATCAAGAGAATATTAATACAGACATATATACAAATATTTATTTAAAAGTAAATGGTGCTAGAAATTTAGAATGTTATGATGATGAATATAAAGAATTAATAGAAGATGCTGAAAACAATATTGAAGAAATTGCAGAAGACAGAAAAGAAGCAAGATATAATGAACTATATGAAAAAGCTAATCAAAAATTTCAGGATGCAAAAAATGAATTCGAGCAAGAAAAAGCCGATGGTGAAAAACAGTTACAAGATGCTGAAGATGAGATTACTTTAGCAAAACAAAAATTAGAAGATGGAAAAGATGAGCTTGCAGCTAATAGAAATTTAGCAAATAAAAAATTTCAAGATGCAGCAGATGAATTAGAAAAAGCAAGAAGCACTTTACAAGAAAATGAAAATAGTTTTAATAGTAAAAAAGAAGCAGCAGAAAAGCAAATACAAGATTATGAAGAAAAACTTACTAAACTTAAAGAAATTCAAACTCAATATAACAATCTAGAAATATCACTTGAAACTAATAAGGAAGAACTTCAAAAGTTAAATGATGAACTTAAAACCTTAGATGAAATAGAAGATGCTGACAGAATCAAAGAAATAAATTTAAAAGTAACAGAACTAAATGGTGAAATAGCTAAAATTCAAGCAGGTTTATTAGTTATAGATAAACAATTAGAAGCACAAGGCATAACAGATATAAATCAAACGGTAACTCAAACTGAAAGTGCAATGCAAAGTGCTAAAAAAGAATTAGAGGATGGTCAAAATGCAATTAATACTGCAAAACAAGAACTAGAATCTAAGGAACAAGAACTTAAAAATACAAAGAAAAATACATATGCTGAGCTAAATTCAGCTCAAAATACTTTAGATGAAAATGAAAAGAAGATTAAAGATGCTGAAGCGGAACTTGAAAAATCTAAGGAAGAGTTTAATTCAAAAATAGCTGATGCAGAGGAAAAACTTGATGAAGCTGAAGAAGAAGTTAACTCAATAGAAAAACCTTCATGGTATATATTAGATAGAGAGCAAAATGTAGGATATGTAAGCTACATACAAGATACTGATAGAGTAGCAAATTTAGCTCAAGTTTTTCCTATAGTATTTTTTATAGTTGCAGCACTAATAAGCTTAACTTCTATGACAAGAATGGTTGAAGAACAAAGAGTGGAGATAGGTACTTTAAAAGCACTTGGATATAATAAGTTACAAATAGCAAGTAAATATATTATGTACGCTTTTTTAGCAACTATAATTGGTGGTATGATAGGAGTAACTATAGGATTTAAATTATTACCAAAGGTCATAGCAGATATTTATGCAATGGTTTATGATGTACCAGATGTAATTTTAGATTTTAATATAACCTATATATCTATTGGAATGATTTCCGCAATGATTTGTACAATAGGAGCAACCATATATTCTTGTCTAAAAGAACTAAAACAAAAGCCTGCAACTTTAATGAGACCAAAAGCACCAAAGCCTGGAAAAAGAGTACTATTGGAACATATCACATTCATTTGGAAAAGATTAAATTTCACTAAAAAGGTTACTGCAAGAAATATTTTTAGATATAAAAAAAGATTTTTAATGACAATAATAGGTGTTGGTGGATGTACTGCTTTAATCATATCAGGATTTGGTTTAAGAGATGCAATTACTAGTATGATACCTTCTCAATATGGAAAAATCAATTTATATAATTTTAGCGTTTCTTTAAAAGATGAATATAAAAATGAAGAATTAGAGAATATAGATAATATTTTGAAAAATTATAACGGGATTAATGATTTCCTTAATGCAAATGTTCAGTCTGTTAAAATAGATAAAAATGATAATAATCAAGGTGTACAACTAATTGTACCTCAAAACGTAGATGATTTAAGTAAATTTATTACATTAGAATCAAGAACAAATAATGATGAAAAATATACTTTAGATGACAATTCAGTAATTATTACAGAAAAATTAGCAAAATTGTTAGATATCAAGGTTGGAGATGAAATAAAAATAATAAATAGTGATGATAAAGAATGCCAAGTTCAAGTAAAAGCAATTACTGAAAATTATATATATCACTACATATACATGTCACCTAATTTGTATAACCAAGTTTATGATACAAGAATTGGATATAATGTTGTATATGTTAATTCAAATAAAATGACAAAAGAAGAAGAGGATGAATTAGGCAAAGAAATATTATCTAATAGTGATTACATTTCAGGAATAACTTTTCTATCTAATACTGAAAATATATTTTCAGAAGTAATGAATAATATGGATTTAGTTGTTTGGATTCTCATAATTTCTGCGGGACTTCTTGCATTTGTTGTACTATATAATTTACTAAATGCAAATATTACAGAAAGAATTAGAGAACTTGCAACAATTAAAGTATTAGGTTTTTATGATAAAGAAGTGTATGATTATATTTCAAGAGAAACAATAATACTTACAATAATAGGTATGTTATTTGGTATAGGAGGAGGATATTTCCTAACACTCTACATTATAAAAACATGTGAAATAGATATGCTTATGTTTAATCCTCAAATAACAATTTGGAGTTACATATTTGGAGTACTAATAACTGCTTTATTTGCAATTATAGTAAATATAATTACATATTTTTCACTAAAGAAAATAGATATGATAGAATCATTAAAAAGCGTAGAATAAATACAAAGGATAAAAATATTCCTAATATCAAAAATATGTATTTTAGTTTTATATAAACGAAAAATACATATTTTTGACTTTTTATATTATTTTAAATTTAATAATTTGTATGCACTACAAATTGCACAACCAGTGCATATATGAATTTTCTTTCCAAAGATTAACTCTAAAGTTTCAATATATTCATCTTTAGGTGAAATAAGATGAATGCATATTTCTTCTGGTAATTTCCCAATTAGAGTATTTAAAGCATAATCATTTTGAGAAAAAGATATATCGGATAAATACTCTGAGTCAAAGTTTTCAAGTTCTAACACATTGTAATTTTCATCTAATAAAATTGATTCTTTATTTGAATAAATTAGATGTATTTTTATAGGTTCTGGAATTTTTGTATCTACATATCCTCTAAGAAGACTTACAAATTCTAAATATTCTTTATCTAGCACAAATTTACTTACAGCACTTTCAACTAAAGGTTCAAGTGAAGTTTGTAATTTATTTAATCTAAAATTAACAAAACCTTCTAAAATAATATTTCTATTGTTTTCAATATAATTTAGAATATCTTTTTCGATATATTTTTTACTATTATGATTCAATAAAGAAAATTCATTATAAATAGAATTTCTATCTATTGTGTCAAAATAAAAATAATCTTTTAAAATTAGTCGTTTTACAATTACAGGTTCATAATAATTTACAATAGCATTTGAAAGTATGCCAGATAAAAAATTATAAAATTTTTTCAAGTTTTTTCCTTTATAATGAATAATTATATTTTCATAAATTTTAAAAATATGTTTAGAATAATATATATCGGGAATATTTGATTCACCAATTTTTTGCATTAAATAATTTTGAACTTTTTCATTATTATCCTTAATACATAAAGAAACCATGTAATCCTCCCCGAATTATTATCTACCATATATCATATATTATTCGAAAAATTTTATTTTGCTAATAATTTTCAATTTTAAGTGAAACTAAAAAAATTCTTAAAAATAGTAGAAATTTAAAAATATTAATGATACAATACAAGAGTAAAAATATAAGATTAATTAATCATAATCGGAGGAAAAAATAATGCCAAGAGGAAGAAAGAGCAAAAAAAAGCAAGAACAGAAAAAATTAAATATAACTGTTGCAATACTTATAGTTTTAAGTATTTTACTAGCAGTACTTATATATACAAAATCAGGATATTTAGGACAAACATTAAGTCCAGCATTAGGAGGAGTATTAGGATATATAAAATACTTAGTACCTATTGCACTCTTTGCATTTTCATTATACATAGCTTATGATAAAGATACAAAGTATTATTTACCTAAAATATTTATGTTTGCATTAATACTTGTACTTATTGATGTAATATTTAGCTGCTTTCAAATATCAAAAGGGAATATAGATATTTCAAAATCTATGGATTCGATTTTAAAACAAGCTTATACATTAGGTACAATGGATATTGGAGGAGGTGTACTTGGTACAGCAATAGCTGCTCCACTTATAAATCTAATAGGAATACTTGGAACAGTAATTGCTTCAATAGGTATATCTTTAATTGCATTAGTATTTATATTTGGACTTCATCCAGCAGATGCAATCTCAAATTCTATAGATAAATTCGCAGAAAAACAAGCGAAAAGGAGTAAAGAAAGAGAACAAATAAGGGAGCAAGAAAGAAAAAATATATCAAATACAGAACCAGTAAAACAAGAAACTAGAAGAGAAAGAAGATTAAGAGAAAAGCAAGAAAGAGAAGCAAGAAATAAAGAAAATTTAGAAGAACAAATTACAATAAATTTAAATGAACCTAAAAAATATGACCATTCTAAAGACAATTTAGATGCTTCAATATTTAGCAAGAAAAATGTAAATGCTCCAAAGCAGGCTATAACAACAAGTGATGATTTATTCAAAAGTCAAGAAGAAGAAAAAGAAGCAAAAACAAAAGAAGTACTTCAATTAGACCATGGAATAACAGTACATGATGAACATTATGAGTTTCCACCAATTACACTTTTAGAAGAAGGTAAAAGTACATCAGATAAAAATAGTGAAAGACAACTTTTAGCTACAGCTGAAAAACTAAGAAGAACTTTATATAGCTTTGGCGTTTCAGCTAAAGTTGAAAATGTTTCAGTAGGACCAGCAATAACTAGATATGAGCTTGCTCCAGCAGAAGGAGTAAGAGTAAGCAAAATAGCTAACCTTTCAGATGATATTGCACTAAGCCTAGAAGCAGAAACTATAAGAATTGAAGCTCCTATACCTGGAAAACATACTGTTGGTATAGAAGTTCCTAATAAAGAGAAAAATACTGTACCTTTAAGAGATATTATTGAATCAGATGAATTTATAAATAGTAAATCGAAATTAGCCTTTGCATTAGGTAAAGATGTTGCAGGTGAAATTGTTGTAACAGATATTGCAAAAATGCCACACACACTAATAGCGGGTGCAACAGGATCTGGTAAATCAGTATGTATAAATACTTTAATTACAAGTATAATATATAAAGCAAAACCAAGTGAAGTAAAATTACTTATGATAGATCCAAAAGTTGTTGAACTTTCAGTATATAATGGAATCCCACATCTTTTAATACCTGTTGTAACAGACCCTAAAAAAGCAGCAGGTGCTCTTGCTTGGGCAGTACAGGAAATGGTTAAAAGATATAGCTTATTTGCTGAGAAAAAAGTAAGAGATATGAAAGGATATAATTCTTTAGCTGAAAAAGAAGGTAACCCAAAATTACCACAAATAGTTATAATTATAGATGAGCTTGCAGATTTAATGATGGTTGCTGCTAAAGATGTTGAAGATGCAATTTGTAGATTAGCTCAAATGGCAAGAGCTGCTGGAATGCACTTAGTAATAGCTACACAAAGACCATCTGTAGATGTAATTACAGGTATAATTAAAGCAAATATTCCATCAAGAATAGCATTTTCAGTATCATCACAAGTAGATTCAAGAACTATATTAGATAGTGCAGGAGCTGAAAAACTTTTAGGAAAAGGAGATATGCTATTTTATCCATCAGGTGCACCTAAACCTGTCAGAATTCAAGGAGCATTTATTTCAGATAAAGAAGTTGAAAATATAGTTAAATTCTTGAAAAAAGACGGTGAAACAGAGTATGATGCAGGAATAATTGAGTCAATTGAAAAGAGTGGTGAACCTGAAAAGACTGCAGCTGATGAAGATGATGATGACGATACAGACCCATTATTAGATGAAGCAATAGATTTAGTAGTTGAAACAGGACAAGCATCAACATCATTTATACAAAGAAGATTTAAAGTAGGATATGCAAGAGCTGGTAGAATAATAGACCAAATGGAACAAAGAGGCATCATTTCTGGTTACCAAGGAAGTAAGCCTAGAGAAGTACTTATGTCAAAAGAAAGATGGCAAGAATTAAAAATGGCACCAGCAGACAGTCAAAATAATAATGCAGGGGAAAACACTCTTGAAGTAGAAGCCACAAGTGAACAAGAATAATTAATAAATATTATCAAATAAATAATCAAATAAATAATCAAATAATTTATTGTTTAAATTATACTAACTAATTGAGATTAATAAATTATTGGATTTAAACTAAAAACAATTAATTATAAAAATAACAAAGGAGAACAAAGTTGAAGTCTAAACTTTTACAAAAAGATTACAGTGAAGAATTAGAAGAAATATGTGAAAGCAAAAGGTTTGAGAAAGAAGCTCAAAACCTTTTGCTTAGCATGCTTTATAAAGTTGATGGAGCATACAATGACTTTAAAACCGTAAAAAGAGAAGTACCTTCAAAAGAAGAATTTTTACAAATAATTATAGACATAGTTAGAAACTATTGTAGAGAAATAGAAATAGCAAGACCAAATTCAGACTTAGAAAAAGAATTAGCAAAATCTAGATGCAAAATTGTTGAAGAAGAACCAGATAATAAATATAATAAAGAGCAAAAAGTTATATTTTTTCCAAATGAAAAAGTGGTATTATACAGTATAATAAAAGCAGGTATGGATAAGATTAGTACAAATTTAAATCTAAAAGATAAAGCGATTTTAGCAAGCGTACAAATAGGAAGATGTATTTCAGGTTCAGAAGTTATAAGAGATTTTAATGGATTTTCTTGGTCTCAAATTATATCAGAAATTGAAAGTATAGAATGTAACGCTATTTATACAGATTTAATATATTTGCTTGGAGAAAAATATGTAAATAGCTTAAATTCTAATAATATTGAAAAATTGCATAATGTAATAAATAGCGAACTTCTAGACAAAATGCAAAAGTTAGCTACTAGATTTTATTTGGAGTATGATGAAAAGCAATTAAAAGTTGTTAATGAAAACTTAAATAAAGATAGAGAAAAGCTTAAAAAAATGGAAAAAGGGCAAGAGTATGTAGAAAATATATGTAAGACAAAAAAAGAGCTATTAAATAAAATCAAAGATATAGATGAACAATTAAATAATCCAAAAGAATTAAGAGATGCATATATTAGTTACAATAAGGATTTGCCAAACGAAAAGAAGATATTTAGTGTAAGTCATTATGAAGAAATGATTCAAAATAATAGAAAAAGCATATTAAATGAAATAGAAGAATATAATAAACTTCAAAATCCTATAGAATTTGTAAAAATAAAACAGGAAGTAGAAGCAAGAATAAATTATTTTGAAGAAATAAAGAACATTACAATTAGCGATTTACAAAAATGCTTTTTTGAAAATTTCTGCAAAATATTAGATGACTTAAATGAAAAAGAAAAGCTAATAGATTATATATATAAAATAAGATATTTAAAATATTTACCTATAAGTAAAAATCAATTAATGAAAGATATAATTGATTTTGAAAATTTAGAAAAAAAGACTATAAAAAAATGCATTGAAAAAAATATAATAACTCCAATTTCAAATAATCCAGACACAGATTATTTATTGCTAAAAAGTATATTTTCAACAAAAAACATTTTAATAGAAGGACTATCAATAAAATTAAGTGTAGAAAATGGAAAGCTAATTTCTGAAATATATGATGGGGATATATTAGATGGTACAAATGAAGTAATACTTCCAAACGGAAGCAATATACATTTAAGAAAAACAAAAAAAGTTAAAATATTTGATTAAGGTTTATAGGCATCCTAAAAAACCTAAATTTATTACAAAAGATAAAGAAAACTTTGTCTTTAGAAAAGGATTTTATGAAAATTACATTTTTAGGTGCAACTGAAACAGTTACAGGTTCTAATTTTTTAGTAGAAGGTGCAGGAAAAAGATTTTTAGTGGATTGTGGATTACATCAAGGAAAATATGAAGAGGAAATATTAAATGATGAACCTTTCGATTATGATGTAAAAGCAATAGATTTTATGCTTCTTACACATGCACATATAGATCATTCAGGAAGAATACCAAAGTTATATAAAGACGGTTATAGAAAACCAATATATGCAACAAAAGCAACAGTGGATTTATGTTCAATAATGCTTCCAGATAGTGGTCATATACAAGAATCAGAAAATGAAATAGAAAATAAAAAGAGAAAAAGAAATGGACAAAAGCCAGTAGAGCCTCTTTATACAGTAGAAGATGCAGAAGATTCAATGGAGCTTTTTATACCAGTTAAATATGATGATATAATAAAAATAAATGATAATATATCTGTTAGGTTTAATGATGCAGGACATATGCTAGGTTCAAGTATAATAGAAGTATGGATTACAGAAAATAATGAAACAAAAAAGATCGTATTTAGTGGAGATATAGGTAATAATGATATACCTCTTTTATCTAGTCCTACAATGATAGAAAATGCCGATTATTTAATAATGGAATCAACTTATGGAGATAGACTTCATTTAAAAAATGATCAAAAAGCTTCTATGTTTTTGGATATTGTATCAGAAACTTTAGATAATGGAGGAACAGTAGTAATACCATCATTTGCCGTTGGTAGAACTCAAGAAATTTTATTTGAACTAGATAAAATAAAAGATTTGAGAAAAGATGATGAAGCTTTTGCAAAAGAATATGAGACTTTAATGAAGGCGAAAGTTTATGTAGATAGTCCACTTGCAACTTCTGCAACAGAAGTATTTAGAAATAATATGGATTTATTTAAACCAGAAATCCAGGAATTTATCAAAAGAGGAGATAATCCATTAGATTTTCCAGGACTTACATTTACTAAAACTGTAGAAGAATCTAAAGCATTAAATGAATCTAATGAACCTTGCATAATAATATCAGCAAGTGGTATGTGTGATGTAGGAAGAATTAAGCACCATTTAAAACATAATATATGGAATCCAAAAAGTACTATACTTTTTGTAGGCTATCAAGCACCAGGAACATTAGGTAGAAGAATTGTAGATGGAGAAAAAAAGGTAAAAATTTTAGGAGAAGAATTTGCAGTTAAGGCAAGAGTAGAATATATTGAAGGTTATTCAGGACATGCTGATCAAGAGTGGCTACTTAACTTTGTTTATTCATTTACTACAAAAATGCCAGACCATATATTCTTAGTACATGGAGAGCCACATTCACAAGAAACTTTAAAACGAAAAATAGAAGAAACTACAAATATAGGTGTTACTATTCCTAAATATGGTGAAGAATATACCTTAGATAGTAACTTAGAAAAATGTCAACACTGCATAAATCCAGTAAATAAACAAAAACAAAGACTAGACATACTAGATAAAATGGATGCATTAGAAAGTGAAATAGAAGAGATGAAGCATAATTTAAAAGAAAATATTAGAATGTCTTCAAATTATGATGAAGATATGGTTAAATTAAATAATAGAGTAAACGATTTAAGAAGACAAATAATAGAAATTATGCGAAATAAGTAAAGGAGTAAAATTCAAATGAAGAAAAAATATTATAATGATGCGTTTATAGGAAACAAAGATTTAATTGCTACATTTAGCAAATATGGAGAATTATTAAGACTATATTATCCATCACCAGATTATATGCAATATTCAGATTTTTACCATATAGGAGTTAAAATAAATGATTCTAATATCATTTATTTACATAATGATGTTAATAATAGATACAATCAATACTATGAAGAAGATACAAATGTATTAGTAACAGATATAGAAAATACTTATTTTAATTTAAAAGTTAAACAAATAGATTGTGCTATGATTAGCCAAGATATATTACTAAAAGAATACACATTCAAAAATGATAATACTATAGATTTAGATTTAAAATTTTTAATACATTCCAAAGTATTTTCATCATATAACAATACTGCAGGTGGAATGATTTCAGATAATGCCTTAATACAATATAGTCATAATTATACTTGTGCGATTTTTTCTAAAGAAAAATTATATAGTCATCAATTAAATAATGTTGAAAACAATATTAATTCAGGAAATATTTATGATAAAGACTACATAGGAATGAGTTCTGATTCAGCTATAAGTTATGATCTTGGAATTCTTAAACCAGGAGAAACAAGAGATTTTTGTATGTATATATACATTTCATCAGGAGATGATAGCTTAACAGAAATACAAGAACAAATTGAAAAAGTTAGAAGATTAGATGTAAACAAAGAAATTAATAAAGTAATAAAGCATTGGAAAAAATATGTAGAAGACCATGATACATTAAAATTAAAACCAGATGGTTCAGATTATATGGACAAAATTATTCAAATATATAAAAGAACGATTTTACTTATGGCTCTATTAATTAATGAAAGAACTGGAGGAATAACTGCATCTGTTGAAGTAGATGAAGAAAGAGATAAGTCAGGAAGATATGCATATTGCTGGCCTAGAGATTCTGTTTTGGTATATAAAGCATTAGACTTTATTGGATTTGAGAATATGTCTAAAAAGTTGTATGAAAACTTTTTAAGAAAAACACAAGAAAAAAATGGAATGTGGGAACAAAGATTTTATACAGATGGAAGGTTAGCTCCTTGCTGGGGATATCAAATAGATGAAACAGCTACTGTAGTTTATGGAGCATACAGACACTTTCTAGTTATGACAAGAAAAACTGGCAAAAAAGATAAAAAATTTTTAAAAGATAATCTTAAAATGTTAGAAAGAGCAATTAAATTCTTAGAAAAATATATGGACTATATTTTAGGTAAAGAGGAAACAGAAGATAAAGTTAGAATGCAATTAGAAAAAGATTATAATTACAAAGAAAGAGATGAAATATATAAACATCCAAGCTATGATTTATGGGAAAATACTGAAGGAATACATTTATATTCTTTATCTGTAATATATTCAGCTTTTGATTCAATGATAAAAACTTATGATGAAGTATATGAGTTATTTGAAAAAAATAGATTAAAACAAGATGATATAATAAAATGCAAAAAGAAATTAGAAGAATATAAAAGAGATACTAAAAAATATATTTTAGATAATTTAGTAGATAAACAGAAAAATGTTCTTTTAAGAAATACTACAGATAGATTGGTAGATATAAGCGTGGTTGCATCAATCTTCCCTTACAGAGTATTTGAAAAAGACGATAAATTTGTACAAAATACAATTGATCAAATAAATATGACTTTAAGAACTTATTCAGGAGGATACTTAAGATATCAAGGAGATGGATATTTAGGAGGTAATAATCCTTGGATTATTGCAACTGGTTGGATGGGATTATACTTCCATGCAACAGGAGACGACAAAAAAGCTAATGAATGTTTAAATTTTATAGTACAAAGTGCAACTCCTCATGGGTTCTTAGCAGAACAATCTAATAGTGACTTAAACGAAAAGTGGGTTATAGGACTGGCTTGGTCACATGCAGTATTTATAGAACTACTTGTATTTTTAAAAAATGGAAATAAGGAATATTAATTATAATATTAATTAAAGACAAAAAACGACTGGAAAACTTGAATTGAACCCAAATTATTAGACAAAAAGTTTAATATGGAGGGTTCTTTTTATATGGCAAAATATTTAGAAGAATCTGAGGTTGTTAAAAAATTGTACAAAGAATATATATAATATTTTATACAGATTTTCAATTCAATTGAAAATTTGTATTGATTTTTCTTTCTATTTTATTGTATAATGAGAATAGATAAAAAAGAATGTGCTTATAAGATTTTTAATTGAACAAATCTATTGTATAAGGAGGAATTTTTATGAGTGGGTATATAAAAAGAACTATTGAAAATCAAGTAATAAAGCTTTCTCAAACTTTTCCAGTAGTTATGATAACAGGTCCAAGACAAGTAGGAAAAACTACATTATTAAACAGATTACAAAAAGAAAACAATGTAAAAATTAATTATGTTTCTTTAGATGATTTAAATATAAGGACTTTAGCAATAGAAGATCCAGAATTATTTTTTAGAACATATAAAGAGCCATTAATTATAGATGAATTTCAATATGCACCTAATTTATTAACATATATAAAAATAATAGTAGATAAAAAAAGATTAGATAACTTAGATAATAATAAAGTACAAACTAATGGACTATTTTTCTTGACAGGCTCACAAGCTTTTCAAACAATGAATGTAGCATCTGAATCATTAGCAGGTCGTGTAGGAATATTAGATTTAAATGGATTGAGTAATAGAGAGATAGAAGGTAAAAAAGAAGAAATCTTTATACCAGATTTAAATATATTATCTGAAAAAGAAAAATTAACTTCAAAATCTACAATTAGTCTATATAAAAAAATAATAAAAGGAAGTTATCCAGAGTTATACAATAATACAAAAATAGATAGAGAAATGTTTTATTCATCATATATTAGAACATATATAGAAAGAGATATTAGACAATTAATAAATGTTCAAGATGAAATTAGATTTTTAAAATTTATTAACAATATAGCTGCAAGGACAGCGCAAGAACTAAATATGTCAGATATATGTAGTGAACTTGGAATTTCTAGTGCAACAGGAGATAGTTGGCTTTCAATATTAACAAATACAGGTTTAGTTTATCTATTGCAACCATATTTTAATAATAATATAGCTAGGATAGTAAAAAGACCAAAAGTGTATTTTATGGATACGGGACTAGCGTGTTATTTAGCAGGATATCAAGATGAGGTAACACTAGAAAAAAGTGCATATAGTGGAGCTATATTTGAAACATATGTTATAACAGAAATAATTAAGTCTTTTTCTAACAATGGACTAGATGCAAGAAAACATTTATTTTATTATAGAGATAATAACGGAAAAGAAATAGATTTACTTATTATATATAAAGATACAGTTTATCCAATTGAAATAAAAAAGAGTGCAAATCCGGGAATTGAAGCAATAAAAAATTTTGATATAGTAAATAAGTTTGGAATAAAAATAGGTAATGGTGGCGTAATATGTATGAAAGAAAATTTATTTCCTATAGATGAAAATAATAATTATATACCAGTAGAATTGATATAGAAAATAAAAAAGAAAGGGATAAAAATGGCAAAAGTAAAAACTATATTTGTATGCAGCTCGTGTGGGTATGAATCACCTAAGTGGCTAGGAAAATGTCCTGCATGTAATGAATGGAATACATTTTATGAAGAAAAAGAGCAAAAGACAGTTGGTTTAGATGGAAAGCAAAAAATCACTTCAAAGCCAACTCTTCTTAAAAATGTTGAAGGAAAAGAAGCTATAAGAGTACATACTGGATATGAAGAATTAGATAGAGTTTTAGGTGGAGGATTAGTTAAAGGCTCACTAGTATTAGTTGGTGGTGAGCCTGGAATTGGTAAATCTACTTTAATATTACAGTTATGTAATAAAATAGCTAGTTTAGGAGCAAATTCAAAAGTTTTATATGTATCAGGAGAAGAGTCAGCCGAGCAAGTAAAATTAAGAGCAGATAGACTTGGAATTGATAGTGATAACATTATGTTTTTAGGAGAAACAGATATAGATGCAGTAGATACTGAAATAACTTCAATGAATCCAAATTTAGTAGTTATTGACTCTATTCAAACAATGTATTCATCAGAAATAACATCAGCTCCTGGTACTGTAAGTCAAGTAAGAGAAATAACTTCTAGAATAATGAGAGTATGTAAGCAAAATCAAATAACAACTATAATTATAGGTCATGTTACAAAAGATGGAAATATAGCAGGACCAAGAGTTCTAGAGCATATGGTAGATACAGTTTTATACATAGAAGGAGAAAGATATTTTTCATACAGAATTGTAAGAAGTGTAAAAAATAGATTTGGTTCAACTAATGAAATAGGTATGTTTGAAATGCAAAATGAAGGTATGATAGAAGTTACAAATCCTTCTTCAATACTAATTTCAGAAGGAGATGATAAATATTCGGGTTCAGTTATAATTTGTACGATTGAAGGAACAAGACCACTATTAGTAGAAGTGCAAAGCTTAACTACAATGAGTGTTTATGGAATACCTAAAAGAACAGCAAATGGTGTAGATTTTAATAAACTAGCTCTGCTTATAGCAGTTTTAGAAAAAAGAGCAAATTTATCACTTGGAAATCAAGATGTTTACTTAAATGTAGTAAGTGGTATGAGAATAAATGAACCAGCAGCTGATTTAGGAATTGCCTTAGTTGTTGCATCAAGTTTTAAAAATATAAGTATACCAAAAGATATTGCTGTAATAGGAGAAGTCGGTTTAACTGGAGAAATTAGAAGTGTAAACCTTATAGATAAAAGAGTAAAAGAAATAGAAAGATTAGGATTTAAAAGATGCATAATTCCAGAAAATAACAAAAAACTATTGAAAGATAAGTATAATTTAGATATAATAGGAGTTAGGAATATTAATGATGCATTAAGAGCAGTAGGAATAAAATAATTATTAGTTATTAGATAGATAAAGATATAAAATAAAACATTAAGAAAAATAGGAAAAATACTTGTTAATAAAATATGAAATTACAAATGCAAAAAATTTAATTATGGCTGAAAGGGTGAAAAAATGGCAATTAAAGAAAATGATTTTATTAACATTTTAAAACTTATAGCTCCAGGAACTCCAATAAGAGAAGGGCTAGAAAATATTTTAAAAGCAAAAACAGGTGCTTTAATCGTTATTGGAGAAAATAAAGAAGTTATGGATTTAGTAGATGGTGGATTTAATATAAATGTAGATTATACATCTGCTAGACTTTATGAACTAGCTAAAATGGATGGAGCAATAATTTTAAGCTCAGATTTTAAAAAGATATTATTTGCTAATACTCAATTAGTACCATCGCAATCAATTAGCACTGAAGAAACAGGTACTAGACATAGAACTGCAGAAAGAGTTGCAAAACAAACAGGAAATATAGTAATTAGCATTTCTCAAAGAAGAGGAATCATAACAGTATATCAAGGAAATAACAAATATGTTTTAGAAGATACATCAAGAGTAGCATCAGAAGCAAGCCAAGCACTTCAAACAGTTGAAAAATATAAAAAGGTATTAGATAATAGACTAAACTTACTTAATGAATATGAATTTAATGATATTGTTACTCTTCAAATAGTAATAGAAACACTACAAAGAGCAGGGATGCTTATGCAGGTTGTAGATGAAGTTGAAAGAGCAATTTACGAATTAGGTACAGATGGTCGATTAATAGAAATGCAGTTAGAAGAACTAACTGATGGTATAAATCAAGAAGTAAAATTAATTGTAAAAGATTATTTTAAAGGAAAAAATTTAGACAAGGCACTAGAAAAAATACAAAATATGACACATGAAGAACTATTAGTACCTACAAATATTGCAAAAGCTTTAGGATTTACTGCTCAAGACAGTTATGATGAGGTAAGTGTAAATACTAGAGGTTACAGAATTTTAAGTAAAGTTCCTAGAATGCCAAGCAATATTGTAGAAAATTTAGTTAAAAGCTTTAAATCATTTCAATATTTGCTTAATGCAAGTACAGAAGAATTAGATGCAGTAGATGGTATAGGAGAAATAAGAGCAAGGACGATTAAAAGGTCTTTGAAAAGAATGCAAGAACAATTTTTATTTGATAATTTAATTGTGTAATTTAATTAAAGATTTTATTTAGTAAAAATATAAAACTCTATGAGGTAATTAGATAATATTAGCATAAAAACATAAATAATCATTGATAATTAATGAATCTTGTGTTAAAATTAGTTTGTTAAAAGAGGATGAGATAAGGAAGGATACATATTATGAGCGAAGATACAAAAAAAGAAAAAGAAAAAAAGATAGAAGAAAAAACAAAAAAAGAAAACAAAAAAAAAAAAAAAAAAAAAACAAAAAAAGAAAATAAAGAAAAAATAAAAACAAATAAAAAAAGAAAAAAAAAAAAAAAAAAAAAAAAAAAAGATAGAAGAAAAATCAAAAAAAGAAAGCAAAAAAAATATTGAAAAAAAATCTAAAGTAGAAAATAAAGAAAAAAGTAAAAAAACAAAACAAATAAAAAAAGAAGAAAAGGCTAAAGCAAAACTAGAAAAGGCAAATAAGAAATTAGAAAAAGCAAAAGAAGTAAGTCGAGAAAAAGACTATGCTAAAATAAAATTTGTAGCTACAATAATTGCAATTATATTAGTTTTAGGATTAATTGCTTATGTAGTAAATACAATAGTAAAAAAGCAAAACTTTTATGTACAAAATCCTATAGCCACTATAGAAGTAGAAAATTTTGGAACTATAAAAATAGAGCTTTATCCAAATTATGCTCCAGAAACAGTAGCAAATTTTATAGCACTAGCTAATAATGGATTTTATGACGGACTTACATTCCATAGAACAATACCAGACTTTATGATACAAGGTGGAGACCCTAAAGGGGATGGAACTGGTAATGCAACTTTAAGAGACTTAGGTCAAGATTCAGATGATGAATATACAATAAAAGGTGAATTTATTGCCAATGGAGATAACGATAATACTCTAAAGCATGAAAGAGGAGTAATATCAATGGCAAGAAGCGATTATAGTAGTTATAGTTCTAGTCTAGCAACAGAAGGATATAATTCAGCATCATGTCAATTCTTTATAACAACTGAAGATTCAGAATCTAGCCTAGATGGTTTGTATGCAGCATTTGGTAAAGTTACAGAAGGAATGGATGTAGTAGATAAAATTGCTAATGTAGAAGTAGAAACTAGAGAAGAACAAACTGACTCAAGCAGTGATTTAACTCAAGATAGACCAGTAGACCCACCAGTAATAACAAGTATAAGAGTTGAAACTTATGGAGTAAATTATGGTATGCCAGAAACTAAAGAGCCATTTGACTTAAATTCTTGGTATATGTCACAAATGTATGGATATTAATTTTTTACGATTGGGACGGTCCTTTTTGGAAAATATTTTGTATTATTTTCCAAAAAGGACCGTCCCAAAAGTAAAAAGAAAGGAATAAAAGTGGAGTTAAAAGGAACAGTACAGGATATAATATATAAAAATGAAACTAATGGTTATACAATAGCTACATTTGATATGGAATCGGCTGAGACAACTATTGTAGGATATTTACCTTTTGTACAAAAAGGAGATAGCATTAAAATAATTGGTAAATTTGTAGTTCACCCAGACTATGGAGACCAATTTAAAGTAGAAACATTTGAAAAGATAATGCCTGAAACATTAGATGCATTAGAAAAATATTTAGCAAATGGAATAGTAAAAGGGGTAGGACCTGCAACAGCTAAAAAAATAATTAAAAAATTTGGAGCAGAGACAGTAGAAGTTTTAAAAGGAAATCCAGATAGACTTACAGAAATAAAAGGTATAACAAAGAAAAAAGCAGAAGAAATAAATGAAAGTTTTATAGAAAACTGGGAACTATGGCAAATAGTAGGCTTTTTAGAAAAGTTTGGTATAGGGCCACAAAGTGCAAATACCATATATAAAAAACTGGGAGCAAATACTATAACTATAGTAGAAAATGATCCATATGTTTTGAGTGAACTTGGAGTAAGAGTTGACTTTTCTCAAATAGATAAAATGGCATTAGATTTAGGAGTTGAAAGAAACAATCTAAAAAGAGTTGATGCAGGTATAAGACATGGGCTAAATTTAGCTACATATAATGGACATAGCTGTGTTTTAGAAGCTAATTTAATTGCTTTTGTAACTAAACTTTTAAGAGTTTCAGAGGATGATGTGTTAGATGGAATTAAAGATTTAAGGGCAAAAGAGCAAATAAAGATTGAACAAAGAGAAGAAATAGCTACAACTGATGGAAAAACTGAACTATGTATTCAAGAATGGATATATTTAATAGAATATTATAAAACAGAAGAAAATATAGCTAGAAGGATTTTAAGTTTAGAAGAAGCGGATAATTTAAAGAAAATAGCTAACTTTAAAAAAGAATTAGAAAAAGTTGAAGAAAATAGTGCAATCGAGCTTTCAGAAAAGCAAGTTGAAGCAGTAAAAATGGTTAATGATAATAATGTTTCAATTATAACTGGTGGACCTGGTACTGGTAAAACAACTATAATAAAAACAATTATAGATATATATAAAGTAAGAGGAAAGAAAGTAGTTTTATGTGCACCTACTGGTAGAGCAGCAAAAAGAATGACTGAAGCAACAGGAAATGAAGCTAGCACTCTTCACAGATTATTAGAAATAGGTAAAGTATTTGATGATAAGCCAAATCCAGATTTGGATGTAACACCAATAGATGCAGATGTAGTAATAATAGATGAAGTATCTATGGTAGATATATTTTTAATGAATTATGTTTTAAAAGCTATATTTAAAGGAACAAAACTTGTGCTTGTAGGAGATACAGATCAGCTTCCTTCAGTAGGACCAGGAACAGTTTTAAAAGATTTGATTGATTCTAGAAGAGTACCATGTATAAGGCTTAACAAGATTTTTAGACAAGCTCTTCAAAGTAACATTATTGTTAATAGCCATAAAGTAAATGAAGGAATAAACTTTCTAGAAGATGATGATGAAAAAGATACAAATAAAAAATTAAAAAATGACTTTATATTTATTGAAGAAAAAAGTACAGTAAATATAATTAATAAAATACTAGAAATGTATAATCTAGAAGAGCAAATAATTACTCCATCTAAAAAAGGAGATTTAGGAACCAAAAACTTAAATAAATTAATTCAAGAGAAGTTTAATTCACAAAGTACAGTAAAAAATGAAAAAAAATTTGGAGACATTATATATAGAGAAGGCGACAAAATAATGCAAACTAAGAATAATTATGATATAATGTGGAGAAGAAAGTCAGAGATAAATAGTGGTATATTTAATGGAGAAATGGGAGTAATTGAAAAAATAGATGATGAGTCAGGAGAAGTAAAAATAAGATTTGATGATGATAAAGTTGCTTTTTATGGCTATCAAGACTTAGATCAAATAGAGCATTCATTTGCAATTACAGTACATAAATCTCAAGGTAGTGAATTTCAAACAGTTATTATGCCAATATATCAAGCATCCCCTATGCTTCTTACAAGAAACTTACTTTATACAGGAATGACAAGAGCAAAAGACAAATTAATAATGATAGGTAATTCTTTTACAATAAACTTTATGATAAACAATGAAAAAATAAAACAAAGAAACTCAGGATTAAAATATAAGTTAGAGAATATGTAAATAAATTAAAAAATGAGGATAAGTATGGTAAAAGAAGAAAAAACAAGGACATATGTTTTGGTTACAAATGATTGGAATAATGGATTAAGCGAAGAAGAAATATTAAAAAAATATATAATATCTAAATCAAGCTTACAAACTTATTTGAGTAAAGCAAGAAAGCAAGGTATGCAGGTTAATAAGCGAAAAAGAAAGAAAAGGGTAGAAAAGAAAGTACCAAAATATGTAATAGTAGCAAGTGAATGGAACAATGGGGTTAATGAAGAAGAAATAATAAAAAAGTATAACATAACAAAAGCAACCTTGCATAAATATTTAAATAAAGCAAGTAAAAAAGGAATAGAAATAAAAGAACAAGAAGAAAAACAAGCTAAGTTGGATCCAATATATATACAAATATCAAGAGATTGGAATAATGGATTGACAAAAGAAAAAATAATTGAAAAATATAAAATTAGTGAATCTTTGCTTTTTAGTCATTTAAACTATGCAAAAAAAAGAGGCATAGAATTAACAAGAAGAAAAAGAGAAAAGCCAAAAAAGAAAATTTTACAATATGAAATAATCGTACAAGAATGGAATAATGGATTAAGTAAAGAAAGAATAATAGAAAAATACAATATTAAAGAAGGAAGTTTTTACAACTACTTAAGTAGAGCAAGAAAAAGTGGAATAAAAGTAAAAGAAAATAAAGAAGAAAAAATAAAACCTAGTAAAGAGGGGGAAAAGCCAGAAGAAAAAAAGTCAAAAAAGAAAATACCATCATATATATTAATATCTCAAGATTGGAATGATGGAATAAGCGAAGAAAAAATATTGAAGAAATATAACGTAAATAAAAAAACTTTACAAACTTATTTAAGCAAAGCTAAGAAAAATGGAATAGAGATAAAAGAGAAAAAGTCAAAGTATATACTAGTAACAGAAGATTGGAATAATGGATTAAGCGAAGAAGAAATATTAAAAAAGTATAGTATATGTAAATCAACTTTAGCAAGTTACTTAAGCAAAGCTAGAAAAAAAGGCATTTTAGTTACGAAAAGAGAAAAGTTTGAAGGGAATAAAGCACAAGAAAATGTAATAAATGAAAGTAGAACGAATAAAATTCAAGTTGAAGAACCAAATCATAATAGAGAAGAAATAAAAGAATTGCTAAAAACTTTTTTACCAAGACAAGTAGCCAAAAGACTAAAAATTTCTACTAAAACAGTATTTGATGTTATGGATTCTTTAAATTCTGAAGAAAGGAAAGAAGTTAATAAAGCTTTTATTAGAAATAGACCATATATATTTTCAAGAGTAAAAAAGTTAAAGAAAGATGGAAAATCAGTTTTAGAAGCGCTAAAGAGTATAGAAAGTAATATACCATTACATTTTTTAGCTCAATTGCAGGAGGTATATTATAATTTAGGGTTATATTCGTATATAGAGAAATCAATAAATAAAAGGCTTTATTTAGATGAAACTATAAGTGGAAAAGAAAAAGAATATTTAAAAGGGTTAAAAGATGATATGCATTTAGAAGTAATATCTAGGCAAATAAGAAAAATGAGAAAAGAGGATTTAGAAAAAGGTAAAGTAATTTCTTATGATAGATTATCTAGAGAATACAATGTTAGAACTAGCTTTTTAGTGGATTTATTAGGAAGAGAAGAAAAAGATTATTAAATATTATGGGGGCAGAAAGGAATTTTATGATTTTAGAAAATGTCCTCAATTTATTTTTCCCTATAAAATGTGGAGTCTGTGGTAAGATAGGACTACCTATTTGTAATAACTGTGAAAAAATAATAAAAAAATATGAAATAAATTTAGTAGAAAATGATTATATAGAAATTGAAAATAGTATGTCTAGTAAAAATATAATAATAGACCAAGCAAATAATTATAAATTAAAAAATAATAGCAAAATAAAAGTTCAAAAAATATTTCTTTATAAATATGATGATATAGTAAGAAAATTATTAATTAATTATAAATTTAATGATGCCAGTTATTTAGCAGATACATTTGCATATTTAATAAAAAACAATAAAAAAATATATGATATTTTAAAAACTTATGATATAATACTTTCAGTTCCTCTTCATAGAAAAAGAGAAATTGAAAGAGGATATAACCAGACAGAATTAATTGTAAGAAAATTAGGCTTAAAATATGAAAATAATTGTTTAATAAAAGTAAAAAATATTAAGCCACAAAGCCAAAATGATGTTGAAAAAAGAAAAACAGAAATAAAAGATGTGTTTAAAATTCAAAGAATAGAAAAAATTAAAAATAAAAAAGTACTTATATTAGATGATATTTATACAACAGGCTCTACTGCAAATGAATGTATAAAAACTGTAAGTAGAGCTACTAAAAACATTGGTTTTGTAAGTATTGCAAGAGACTATATGAAATATTTATAAGGAAAATGCAAATAAAAAATGTTATAATAAACTTAAGAATATTTCAAATTCACTCAAAAATAAAATATTATTAGAAAGGACATAAGATAAAATGGATGATTTAGTTGAAAGTATATTAGACTATATTAGGTCGGATTACACAGATTATGCCATCATGATAAATGGTGAGTGGGGAAGCGGTAAAACTTACTTTTGGAACCACAAAATAAGAAATAGAATAGAAAATATGACTGTAAATGGTAAAAAACTAACTACTATTTATATGTCTTTATATGGTATATCAAACTTAGAAGAAATAAGTAAAAAAATCTTCATTGAAACTACTCAGCTTATGGACAAAAACTTAAAAAGATATATGAATAGTAATGGTCAAACAGTTATTCCTGAATATGCAAAGACTGGTCTAGACATGGCTAACTTTTTTGGAGTTACTCAAAATGGAGATAAAATAGATTATGAAAACTTTTTCTCAACTGATGATAAAGTACTTTGTTTCGATGATCTAGAAAGAGCTAATGTTGATGTTATAGATATATTAGGGTACATAAATAACTTCGTTGAACATGACCATATAAAAACAATTATAATCTGTAATGAAAAAGAGCTTTCTACAAAATTAAAGAGTACAAATAAAGAAATGAAAACTTTTATTGCTACATATTTACTAGATAAAGAAGACAAGCTTTTAACAACAGATAAACCAATGGTTGAGAAAATAGAAGATACAATAGAGGATGTTTTTGATAAAGCTAATGATTATGAAAGAATAAAAGAAAAATTAATAGGTGAGACATTTGAATATGCACCAGAATTTACATATATAATAAACGGATTATTAATTAGATATGAAAATAATAGAGAATTAATACGATTTTTAAGAGAAAATACTAATTTAATAGTTTCTACATTTATAAAGAGTGGTACGAGAAATTTAAGAATATTAAAACATGCATTAAATGATTTTAAAAAAGTATTTGATATGGTTAATAAATCATATCCAAATACTAATAATAGAATATTACAAACAATGCTTATATTTACTATTGCTGTATCATTTGAAATTAAAGCTGGAAAAGTTACAAAAGATAAGTTTGTAAATATTAATGATAATGAAGAATATAAATCATTAGTTGTTTCTTCAAGAGTTTTTATGGATAATAGGCAATTCTATATAAAAGAATTTGATAATAACTATTATTATAATTTTAAAACAGAATATAGATTCTTTAAATTTATTGAAATATATGTAAGAACTAGAATATTTGACATGAAAACTTTCAAAAAAGATATGGAAGATATAATAAATACAGTAGACACAGATAAACTTCCAGGATATAAAAGGCTTCTTACAGAGGAATATTGGAAAATATCAGATGATCAATTCCCTAAAGTAGTATCTGAAGTATTAGAGTCTGTAAAAAAAGGAGAAATCCAGTTAATTGACTTAATAAAAATATATACTTATTTTACATATTTTATTAATAAAGGGTTAATAGAATATGATATTCAAACAATAAACAGTGTATTTTTAAACGGAATGAATGTATCTTCAATTACATCTGAATATTGTCCAGATGCAGAAGAACAAATTAAGCAATTATCAATAGATGAAAATATACCAGAAATGGAAGAAATACTATCTAGATTTAGAGATTTAAATAATCAATTAAAAGATAAAATGTACAGAGTTAAAGCTGATACCATATTTAAGAATATACCAATGAAAATGGAAAAATTTTATGACCTATTTGATAAAGAATGTATGGAAATACCAATATTTAAATATAGTGATGCATATCAAATATTCCAAAGAATATCTTGTGCAAGTAATGAAGATATAGTAACAATAAAGGAAAAACTTATAGACAGAGCAAATAAAAATGCAAAAATGCTTTTACCAGAGCTTAATAATTTATATAAATTAAAACAAGTTGTAGATGACTATATTGATGGTAAAACTCCAAACATAAAAGTTGTAATGTTACAAGATTTTTCAGAAGCATTAGCTGAAATAATAGATAAATATAATGAGCAAAAGAAAAAGTTAGAAAGTGTAAATGTCTGAATTATGAGGTAAATCAAGCAATTAATAAGTTACAGCTCAGTATATAATATAAAATAATCAAAATATAAATCTATACATGGTTAAACTATTGATTTTTAAACAAAAATATGATAACATATATTATATTGTGAAAATGAGCTTAATTAGTTAAAGTATATTAGGCAGAAAGAGAGAGGAAAGTCAAAATGGAGATAGCAAAAAATATAATAACCGTTGTATATTTAATAGTTTGTGCAGTATTAATTATAATTACATTACTACAAAATAAAGATAATAGAAATTCAATGGAAGATATTGCAGAAAATCCAAATGCAAATAAATTCTATGAAAAATCAAAAGGAAGAACTAAAGAAGGTAGAATACAAAGAAATACAATTATAACTGGTATAATATTTGCAGTAATGACAATTATCTTAGGAATAATATATGTATTATAATTTTAAAGGATGCACAAAATAAGTGCATCCTTTTTAAGTGCTTTTTGTAAAGATTAAAGAATTATTTAGAAAGGAATATTATGGATTTAATACAAGGAAAATTTATTGGACATGAAAGAGGTTTTGGATTTGTAAAAATTTCAGATGATGAGCCAGATATATTTATAGCAAAAAAGAATAAAAAAGATGCTATGAATGGAGATATAGTTGAAGTAAAAATAATAGATGAAAATAGCGGAAGTAGCAGGGAAGGTGCTATAGTTCAGGTTGTACAAAGAAATACAAAACAAGTTGTTGGAACATTTGAAAAAAGCAAAAATTTTGGATTTGTAGTACCTGATGATAATACTCTAGGCACAGATATATTTATATCTAAATCGAATTTTGGAAAAGCAAAAAATCATCAAAAAGTAGTTGTAAAAATTACAAAATATCCTAGAAAAGGAATGAAAGCAGAAGGAAAAATTACAGAAGTTTTAGGTTATGAAGATGAAACTGGAGTAGATATGCTTTCAATTATAAAAGAATATAATTTAGAAAGTGAATTTCCAAAAGCAGTTTTAGAAGAAGCCAAAAGAGTATCTAAAAGAGAAATAAAAAAAGGTAAAAGAGTTGATTTAAGAGATAAAGAAATTTTTACAATAGATGGAGAAGATGCTAAAGATTTAGATGATGCTGTATGTGTAGATAAAAATGAAGATGGGACATATACACTTGGAGTACATATAGCAGATGTTAGCTTTTATGTTGAAGAAGGCTCTTTACTTAATAAAGAAGCTATAAAAAGAGGCACAAGCGTATATATGTTAGATAGGGTAATACCAATGCTTCCAACAGAACTTTCTAATGGATGTTGTAGTCTTAATGAAGGAAAAGATAGATATGCAATTTCTGTAATTATGACTATAGATCAAAAAGGCAAAGTTATAGATAGTAATATTTTTAAGAGCATAATTAAAGTAACTAGAAGAATGAATTACCATGATGTGTATAAAATAATAGAAAGGCAAGATGAGAAAGTTCTAACAAAATATGAAGAATATATTTCTCATTTTGATAGAATGAAAGAATTAGCTGTAATTCTAAAGCAAAGAAGATTAAAAGATGGATACTTATCTTTAGATATACCAGAAAGTAAAATAACATTAGACAAGAATGGAAAGCCTATAGATATAAGACCTTATGAAACTAATTTTGCAAATGAAATCATTGAACAATTTATGCTAACAGCAAATGAAACAGTCGCAGAAAGATTTTATTGGTTAGAAGCGCCATTTATTTATAGAGTTCATGAAAAGCCAGATAGCGATAAAGTAAAAGAATTAAATAAATATGTGTTTAACTTTGGATATAGAATAAAAGGAAAATTGGATGATGTGAAGCCAAAAGCATTTTCACAAATATTAGAAGATGTAAAAGGAAAAGATGAAGAAAGAGTAGTATCTAATTTACTTTTAAGAACTTTAAAAGTTGCAAGATATGAAGCGGAGAATAAAGGGCACTTTGGTATTTCTAGTAAATATTATTGCCATTTTACATCACCTATTCGTAGATACCCAGACCTTTTTATACATAGAGTAATATCTAAATATTTAGAGGGCATTAATATAAAAACAAATAATAAAAATGAAGAAAAGATTTATGAAATAATAGATGAAAAAGCAAAAGAAAGATTAGAAAAACAAGCTATAAAATATGCAGAAAGTTCATCGGAATGTGAGCAAAATGCTACGAAAGCAGAAAGAGCAAGTGAAGATATTAAAAAAGCTGAATATATGCAAGGAAAAATAGGCAATCAGTATGAAGGAATAATTTCTAGTATAACAAGCTTTGGTATGTTTGTAGAGTTAGATAATACAGTAGAAGGTTTAATAAGACTTGCAGAAATGAATGATGATTATTATATATATGATGACTTAAATAAACAATTAATTGGCAGAGAAACTAAAAAAATATATAAACTAGGACAGAAAGTAAAGATTGAAGTAGTATTTGCAGATAAGCAAACGAGAAAGATAGATTTTAAGTTAGTGTAAAAAATTGGAATTATCACTTGCTTTTTGGAAAATTTTGTTATAAAATATTAGCAACCTTTCTTGTCAAAAGGTAGTTCTTACATAAGGACGGAAAGGGGGTAAATGAAATGACACAACCAGATCTTATTCAAAAGCTAATTGAACAGTTATTAGCAGAAAGAGAAAAAAACATCATACTTCAATTGCGATTAGAAGAAGCAAAAAAAGGTAAAGACTAAAAGTGCCATTACATAGTCGGGTAGGAGAGTATTTGAGGATGCTTTCCTACTTTTTAAATATGCAAAATAAAAAAAGTATGTGTATTGAGGTACACATACGTAAACAATATACACAACCAGATCAAAGGTACATTGCTTTTGCACTTATATAATACCACTTTTTTTTTCATTTGTCAAATGAATTTAGTATATTTTTCCAAAAAATATGAATGAAATGTGATAATGTCTTAAGTAATGAAATGAGAAAATGTCCCAACTAACAAATAATTGTTCTCTTAA
>CALXWV010000013.1 GCA_944392515.1 uncultured Clostridia bacterium | reverse complement strand
GTAAACAAAATCAAAAAAGCATAATATTTTACGGTAGAACGAAAAAACTTGACTAAAGTATAACAAAAATGTATAATATAAAAAATAAAGTTAAAATAAGTAAAAATCCATTAATATACTTTTAAGAAAGGAAATCTATTATATGATAAAAAGAGAAGAATATTTAAAAAGGATAAGAGACTTTTATGATCAAGATTTAATAAAAGTTATTACAGGAATAAGAAGATCAGGAAAATCAATATTATTAAAACAAATTATTGATGAATTAAAAGAAAGAGGAATATCAGAAAATAGAATAATATATATAAATTTTGAAGATATAGAAATGTCTTTTATAAAGAATGAAATGGATTTAAATGAATATGTTAAAAATTTTATAAAGACAGAAGAAAAATATTATTTATTTTTTGATGAAATTCAAAATGTTGAAAACTGGGAAAAAGCAATAAATTCATTTAAAGCAACTAAAAATGTTTCAATATTTATAACTGGTTCAAATAGCAATTTGCTTTCAGGAGAGTTAGCAACATTACTTTCAGGAAGATATGTATCATTTAAAATTCAACCATTCACTTTTAAAGAAGTTTGCAAATTAAAAAATATAAATGAAAATGAAAGAGATAAAGCGTTTGAAGATTACATAAAATGGGGTGGAATGCCTCAAAGATTTTCTTTTCAAAATGAACAAGAAACAAGTAATTACTTAATGGATTTATATGATTCAATTGTAGTAAAAGACATTGTATCTAGATACAAAGTTAAAGATTTAGAATTATTAAATAAAATCTTAGAATATTTAATGTCAACACCAGGACAACAATTTTCAATTACGAATATAGTTAATTTCTTAAAAAATGAAAATAGAAATTGTTCAAATGAAACTTTATATAACTATTTATCATATATATCTAATTCTTTTATAGTTAATAAAGCCAAAAGATATGATGTAAAAGGTAAAAAAATATTAAGTACAAATGATAAATATTATTTAACAGATTTAGGCTTAGGACAAGTAAAAAGTTCTTCAAGAGTTAAAGGCATTGGTAGCTTGCTTGAAAATATTGTGTATAATGAGTTAATATCAAGAGGATATGAGGTTTTTGTGGGAAAAACAGACTCTGCAGAAATAGACTTTGTTGCCTCATACTTTGATAAAAAGATATATATACAGGTTGCTTACATTTTAGCAGATGACTCAGTTGTAGAAAGAGAATTTGGTGCTTTTAAAAGCGTAGAAGATAATTATCCAAAATATGTTTTATCAATGGATAAGTTAGATTTTTCTCAAAATGGTATAATTCATAAAAACATAATAGATTGGTTAATGGAAGAGTAAGTTTCATAGGAAAACTTAAAAAACCTAAATATTATAAGAGGAGAATTCGTATAAAATTATACGAAAATAAAAACATGTTAAACGGCAAATTTGTGCACTTACATATGCATAGTGAATTTAGTCTTCTTGATGGAGCAAACAGGATTAAAGATTTACCAGTAAGAGCTAAAGAACTAGGAATGGATGCTATGGCAATTACAGACCATGGAGTTATGTTTGGTGCAATAGACTTTTATAAAGCTTGCAAGGCAAATGGAGTAAAACCAATAATAGGTTGTGAAGTATATGTAGCACCAAGGACTATGAAAGATAAAGACCCAGTATTAGATACAAAATATAATCATTTGATATTACTAGCGAAAGATAATAATGGATACAAAAACTTAATAAAATTGGTATCTTTAGGATTTACAGATGGCTTTTATTATAAACCACGTATAGACAAAGAAGTTTTAGAAAAATATCATGAAGGAATAGTTTGCTCAAGTGCATGTTTAGCTGGAGAAATACCATCTAAAATACTCATGGGAGATATGGATGGTGCTAAAAAGGCTGCACTATGGTTTAAAAATTTATTTGGTGAAGACTATTATTTAGAAATTCAAAACAATGGTATAAAAGAACAAGTAATGGTAAATCAAAAGCTAATTCAAATGGCAAGAGAATTAGATATACCGTTATTAGCTACAAATGATTCACATTATTTAAGAAAAGAAGATGCATATAACCATGAAGTACTTTTATGTATTCAAACTGGAAAAAAGATGTCAGATCCAGACAGAATGAGATTTGAAACAGATGAACTATATGTAAAATCACCAGAAGAAATGATGGAGTATTTTAAAAATGTGCCAGATGCTATTGAAAATACAGTAAAAGTTGCAGAAAAGTGTAATGTAGAATTTGAATTTGGACATACAATTCTTCCTAATTATAATGTACCAGAAGAATTTGCAACTCATTTTGATTATTTAAAAAAGTTAACAGATGATGGTATAAAAAATAGATATGGAGAAAATCCTCCAAAAGAAATATTAGAAAGAGAAGAATACGAACTTGGCGTAATTAACAAAATGGGATACACAGATTACTTTTTAATAGTGTGGGATTATGTACATTTTGCAAAATCACATGATATACCAGTAGGACCAGGACGTGGTTCAGGTGCAGGTTCAATAGTAGCATATGCAATAGAAATAACAGATATAGACCCAATAAAATATGGACTTATTTTTGAAAGATTTTTAAATCCAGAAAGAATAAGTATGCCCGATTTTGATATAGATTTTGATTATGAAAAAAGGCAAGATGTAATAGATTATGTATCTAAAAAATATGGTCATGACCATGTTTCTCAGATTATAACTTTTGGAACTATGTCAGCAAGGATGGTAATTCGTGATGTTGCAAGGGTACTAGATGTGTCTTATGCTGAAGCGGATAAACTAGCCAAGATGATACCAAATGAGCTTCATATAACTATAAAAAAAGCTATGGAGCAAAACAAAGAATTAAAAGATATGTATGACGGAAATAATGAAGTACATAATTTATTAGATATAGCAATGGCATTAGAAGGACTACCAAGACAGGCATCAACTCATGCCTGTGGAATAATAATTGCTCGTGAGCCAGTTGTTAATTATGTACCACTTTATGCAAGGGATGATATTATTTCAACACAGTATATAATGACAACTCTAGAAGAACTTGGACTTCTAAAAATGGACTTCTTAGGTTTAAGAACTCTAACAGTAATAAGGGATGCAATAGAATTAGTTAAAAAGAATAAAGGTATTGATGTAGAGTTTGATAAAGATATGAATGACCCTAAAGTATATAAACTTTGGCAAGATGGTGATTCGATTGGAATATTTCAATTTGAATCACAAGGAATGACAAACTTTATGAAAGAATTAAAACCGGACTGCCTAGAAGATATTATAGCTGGAGTTTCTTTATATAGACCAGGGCCAATGGATCAAATACCAAGATACATAGCAAATAAAAAAGACCCAGAACATGCTGTATATACTCATCCAAGCTTAAAACCAATTCTAGCTGTAACTTATGGATGTATGGTTTACCAAGAGCAGGTTATGCAAATAGTTAGAGATTTAGCAGGATACTCTTTAGGTAGAGCTGACTTAGTTAGACGTGCTATGGGTAAGAAAAAGCTAGATGTAATGGCAAAAGAAAGAGAAAACTTTGTTCATGGCAAACTAGATGAAAACGGAAATGTTGAAATACCAGGATGTATAAGAAATGGTATAGATGAGCTATCGGCTAATAAAATATTTGATGAGATGGCAGAATTTGCAAAATATGCATTTAATAAATCTCATGCAGCATGTTATGCAGTAGTAGCATATAGAACAGCATACTTAAAAGCATACTATCCAGCAGAATTTATGGCAGCAATGCTAAATAGCTTTTTAGGAAATCTAGATAAAGTACCTATATACATAGATGAATGTAAGAAAAAATGTATTGAAATATTAAAACCAGACATTAATGAAAGCTTTACTAAATTTACAGCATCAGGTAATTCTATAAGATTTGGCTTAGGAAGTATAAAAAATGTTGGACTTCAAGCAGTAGAAAATATAGTAAATGAAAGAGAAAAAAATGGTAAGTATAAAGATTTTACAGACTTTTGTGAAAGAATATATGGAGAACAAGTAAATAAAAAGTGTATAGAAAGCTTAATAAAAGCTGGAACTTTTGATAGCTTAGGAAAAACAAGAGCTACTTTAATGGCATCATATGAAGGAATAATAGATATGATAGCTAGTGCTAAAAATCAGGCTTTTTCTGGACAAGTTACTATGTTTGACATAGGCAATGAAAGTGACGAACTTCAAAAAATGAAATATAACTATACTGAGCTTAAAGAATATTCAGAAAAAGAACTTCTTTCAATGGAAAAAGAAATGCTTGGTATATATATATCAGGTCATCCTTTAGAAAAATATAAAGAAATAATAGAAAAAATCTCAAATGTAAATATATTAGAACTAAAAGAAGCAAATGAAGCTATGTCGGAAACAGAAGAAACTCTAGATCCAAGTGAAGAAAATATTTCAAATACTCAAAATAATATAAAAGATGGACAAAGAGTTAGATTTGTAGCAATAATTAATAAAATAAAGAAAAAGTTTACTAAAAATAATAAAATAATGGCTTTTGTTACAGTAGAAGATTTATATGGAACTTGCGAAGTTATAGTATTTGAAAGCTGTTATAATAAATGCTCTAATCTATTACTAGAAGAATCAATTGCTGTAATTGATGGTAGAGTTAGTATGAAGGAAGATTCTGATGTAAGCATAGTAGCAAATTCTATTGTAGATATTGAAGATGAAGAAGGTATAAAAAATTTACTTAATAGTGGATATCACAGTAATTATTCAAATAAAGCAAATGTTTTTAACAAAGCGGGAAATAATGCAAGCCCATTAGAAAGAGATTTATTAAATGTTCCAAAAAGAAAGAAGTTAACATTAGAAATTACAAAATTAGATGAAGAAAATAAAGAAAAACTAAGAGGAGCAATAAGATTCTTTATGGGAGATAGAAATAATACTCCTGTATATGTAAAACAAGGAGATAAAATAAGTAGCTGTGGAGCAATATTTGCTGATGAAGAAATCATAAATGAATTTGCAGATATTGTTGGAAAAGAAAATGTGGATTACAATTAATTATTAACGAAAAATTTTAAGACAAGTCTTTCGTAGATTTAATAAAACTTATAGAAGTTAAAAGAAAAAATAACCGGAAATTTCATTTAAGATTCAACAAAAATTAAACAAAAAAATAATTATTATTTTTCAAAAAACTATTGCATAAAAAAATAATTAGTGATATAAAAATATTGGTACGATATTGATGTCGTTTATTCTTAAAAAGATTTAAACACATTAATTGTTAAAGATAGGTAAAAAAAAAACGCTTTTTTTACCTATCTTTTTCATTTTTTTAGAGTAAATTATTACAAAATATATTCTCTATTTTTTATTGCACCGAAAAGAAACAATATGCCTTTAAGCGTGGGCAGGAAAGGAAGTAGCAAAATATGAAATTTATATTTATAACAGGAGGAGTAGTATCAGGTTTAGGAAAGGGAATGACAGCAGCGTCATTAGGCAGACTTTTAAAAAATAGAGGATATAAAGTAGCTAATCAAAAGCTAGATCCATATATAAATGTAGACCCAGGAACAATGAGCCCATATGAACATGGCGAAGTATTTGTAACAGAAGATGGTGCTGAAACAGATTTAGATTTAGGACATTACGAAAGATTTACAGATGAAAATTTAACAGGTAATTCAAGTATTACCAGTGGAAAAATATATTTAGAAGTAATTGAAAAAGAAAGAAGAGGAGATTACTTAGGAAAAACAGTACAAGTAATTCCTCATATTACTGACGCTATAAAAGAAAAAATATATAATTTCAAAAAGCAAGGAGTAGATATAGTTATTACTGAAATTGGAGGAACTGTTGGAGATATAGAAAGTCAGCCAATGTTAGAAGCAATAAGACAAATAGGAATAGAGCAAAAAGAGGTAGACACAGTATTTATCCATGTAACCTTACTTCCATATATATCTGGCTCAAATGAACTTAAATCAAAACCAACTCAGCACTCTGTAAAAGAACTTCAATCTTTAGGGATAATGCCAGATATTTTAGTGTGTAGAGCAGATGAGACAATTCCTGAGAAAATGAAAGAAAAAATTGCTTTATTTTGCAATGTAAAAAAAGAAAATGTTATAGAAAATAAAACAGTAGATAATTTATACGAACTTCCTTTAATGCTTGAAAAAGAAGGACTAGCTGCAGCTGTTTGCAAAAAGCTTAATCTAAAAAATAAAGAAGCTAAAAATGAAGAATGGGAAAAATTAATAGAAAAAATTAAAAGTGTAAAAGATAAAACAGTGAATATTGCAATAGTAGGCAAGTATACAAAACTAGAAGATTCATATTTATCAGTTATAGAAAGTGTAAAACATGCAGGATATGAAAATAATGTAAAAACAAATGTTGAATTAGTTGATAGTGAAAAAATAAATTCTTCTAATGTAAAAGAAATTTTAAATAAATATAATGGAATAATTGTACCAGGAGGCTTTGGAGATAGAGGTATAAATGGTATGATTGAAGCTATTAAATATGCAAGAGAAAATAAGATACCATTTTTAGGAATATGCCTAGGAATGCAAATGGCAGTTATAGAATTTGCAAAAGATGTACTAAAATTAGATGATGTAAATTCAGAAGAATTTGAAAAAGATGCTAAAAACCCAGTAATACATATAATGGAAGAACAAAAGAAAATATATAAAAAAGGTGGCACAATGAGACTTGGTGCATATCCTTGCAAATTAGTAGAAAATAGTAAAGTAAAAAAACTATATAAGCAAGATGTAATAGAAGAAAGACACAGACATAGATTTGAATACAATAATGATTATAGAGAAAAGATGGAAAAAGCAGGGCTAAAAATAGCAGGATTGTCACCAGATGGCAATTTAGTAGAAATAGTAGAACTAGAAAATCATCCATATTTTGTAGGATGTCAATTCCATCCTGAGTTTAAATCAAGACCTAATAAACCACATCCACTATTTGTAGAATTAGTTGCCAAAAGTATAAAATAAATATAATTAAACAAAGGCGTATCAAAAGATTATTTGATGCGTCTTTAATAGTAAGTATTGCGAAATAAAAAGGTAAAAAAATAAATTGTGAATATTTTGTGAAAATTAGCAATCTCTATTGACAATTGCTAAAAAAAGATATAAAGTATTAGCAGTCATTAAGAAAGAGTGCTAAAAAAAACAAAATGTTCACATATTTTATGTATGAACATTTACTTCTTACAAAGCACAAAATAAGCATATTGTACCATAATTAGCATACAATAAAATGACAAGAAATGAGGAGGTAATTTATATGTTAAAACCATTATTAGACAGAGTAGTTGTTAAAATGTTAGAGGCAGAAGAAACAACAAAAAGCGGAATTATTTTATCAAGTGGAAGTAAAGAAAAACCACAAATTGCAGAGGTAATTGCAGTAGGACCTGGTGGAAAAGTTGATGGAGAAACTGTAGAAATGCAAGTAAAAAAAGGCGATAAGGTAGTTCTTAATAAATATGCAGGAACAGAAATAAAATATGAAGGAGAAGACTATATTATTGTTAAACAAAGTGACATATTAGCTTTAGCAGAATAAAAAATAAATTTTTCGTAAGAACGGACATATGAAAACAAAATTTTACAAAAAGGTCCGTCCCAAAAATAAAAAAATTTAAGGAGGTATTTATTATGGCAAAGGATATTAAATTTGGAGAAGATGCAAGAAAAAAACTTTTAAATGGTGTCAATAAATTAGCAGACACTGTAAAGGTTACATTAGGACCAAAAGGAAGAAATGTAGTATTGGATAAAAGCTATGGAGCACCACTTATTACAAATGATGGTGTTACAATAGCAAAAGAAATAGAATTAGAAGACAAATTTGAAAATATGGGAGCAAGACTTGTAAAACAAGTATCAGAAAAGACAAATGATGTCGCAGGTGATGGTACAACCACAGCAACAGTTTTAGCACAAAGTATGATTAGAGAAGGTGTAAAAAACGTTGCAGCTGGTGGAGATCCAATGGCTATTAAAAGAGGTATGGACAAAGGAACTGAAGCTGCTGTTGAAGCCTTAAAGAAAATAAGTGTACCTGTAAATGGTAAAGATGATATTGCAAGAGTAGCAAGTATATCTGCAAATAATGAAGAAATAGGAAACTTAATTGCAGATGCCATGGAAAAAGTTACAACAAATGGTGTTATAACAATAGAAGAATCAAAAACTTCAAACACAGAACTAAATGTAGTAGAAGGTATGCAATTTGATAAAGGTTATGTATCTCCATATATGGTAACAGATACTGAAAAAATGATTGCAGATATGGATAATCCATATATATTAATTACAGATAAAAAGATTGATAACATTCAAGAAATACTTCCATTACTAGAAAATGTAATGAAAATGTCTGGAAAATTAGTAATTATCTGTGACGATATAGAAGGAGAAGTATTATCTACATTAATACTTAACAAATTAAGAGGAGTATTAAATGTAGTTGCAGTTAAAGCTCCAGGATATGGTGACAAACGTAAAGAAATGCTTCAAGATATAGCAGTTCTAACTGGTGGTGAAGTTATAACATCAGATTTAGGCTTAGAATTAAAAGATACTGAAGTTACTCAACTTGGTAGAGCAAAACAAGTTAAAGTTGAAAAAGACAAAACAATAATAGTTGATGGTGCAGGAGACAAACAACAAATAGCAGACAGAGTAGGTCAAATAAAAGCTCAAATCAATGAAGAAAAGAGCGACTACGAAAAAGAAAAATTACAAGAAAGACTAGCAAAACTTGCTGGTGGAGTAGCTGTAATTGGTGTAGGTGCTGCTACTGAAGTTGAAATGAAAGATAAGAAATTAAGAATAGAAGATGCATTATCTGCAACTAAAGCTGCTGTTGAAGAAGGAATAGTAGCTGGTGGTGGTACAGCATATATTAATATTATACCAGAAGTTGCAAAAGTTGTAGATAGCTTAGAAGGCGATGAAAAAATTGGTGGAAGAATTATTTTAAGAGCATTAGAAGAACCAGTTAAACAAATAGCTGTTAATGCCGGACTAGAACCAGCAGTTATATTAGAAAGAGTTAAGAGCGAAAAAGAAGGCATAGGATTTGATGCTAAATGCGAAAAATATGTAGATATGAAAAAAGCCGGAATAGTAGATCCAACAAAGGTATCAAGAAGTGCTATTCAAAATGCTGAATCTGTTGCCTCAATGATTCTAACAACAGAAAGCATTGTAACAGATATTCCAGAAAAGAAAGAATGCCAATGTGATAATCATGGCGCAGATGCTGGAATGGGCGGAATGTATTAATAAATAAATTTCCAAAATATGTATAAAGACTTAATAAGATGGAGAAAATTTTATTAAGTCTTTTTACTTACTTAAAATTTACATAAAAAGCATTTTCTTGGTTACATAAATATTAAAAAAATGCTAAAAAATCCATAATATAGCGGTAAAACATAAATGTAATACAAATGTAATAAAACTGTAATAATTAATTATTAGAAAAATCTTGAAATATGTCGTTTTGTTATATATAATAATCGGGAAAGGCTAACAAAGAAAATGGAGGAGAATTATGAAAAAAAGTGAGTCAGGAATAACATTATTAACTTTAGCAATAACTATAATAGTAATGCTTATTTTAGCAGGGATAGCACTACGAATGAGTATAGGAGATAATGGTATCGTAGGATTAACAGGAAATACAGTTGATCAATATAGAAATGCTAGTCAGCAAGAAGGACAAGGATTAAATACTTTTGTTGATGATTTCAATGAAATATTAAATGAAGATAGCCCAAGTGGCGAAGATGATTTTGATTATGATGAAACAATAAAAAATAAGCCAAGTATAACTATTGCTGGTTGGAATAGTACAGGAGGAATAGTACAAATATCTACAAATCCAGCATATTCTACCCAATATAGAATTGGAAAATTGGGCACATGGCAAGAATATAACGAACAAATTAATGTGGACAACGGGGAAACTATTTATGCAAGATATTTCAAAAATAATGAGGTAAGTCCCACAGTAAGTCAGATAGTTGAAGATACAAATGGACCAGAAGTTACAATAACAGAAACAACTTTGAAGGGCAAAATAATAACTGTAAAAGCAACATCTCATGATAATGAAATGGGTATGCCTGAACCACCAACATATAATTATTACATTAAGGAACATACCGAGAATTACTATGAGCCAGTAGGACATAATACCACAGGAGAATATGATTTCTCTAATTTAAAAGCTTACACATTATATGATTTTAGAGTTTCAACAACAGATTTAGCAGGAAATCAAGGAAGTGCAACAACAACTGGAAAAACAGGAAGCTTAGTAGATATGCCTACACTTGTAGTTGGAGACAATTTATTATTTGAGTTAGATCCAGCAGGACCAACAAATGGAAATGTTAATGTATCAATAAGTGCACCAAACTTAGATGAACACCTATATATAGAATATAGTATTAATGGAACAGATAATTGGCAAAAATATGAAGGCCCAATAGAGATGACAGATAATGGAAGAGTTTATGCAAGAGTAACTGATACAGTAGCAAATAGTAATGAAGTATATGCAGATGTAACCAATATAGATAGAGAAAAACCAGTAGCTTCTGCAACACCTGAAACAGATACAAATAAAGTAAAACAAAGAGATGTAACAGTAACAATAGTTGAATATGGATCAGCAGGATTTAATAAAGATCAAAGTTTACATTATGCATGGACACAATCTAATACTGAAGCACCAAAAGATTTACAAACAATTTCTGGAACAAATGATGATAAAGCAAATAATATTAGTTTCAAAGTAAATGGAAAAGATATAACAGGAACATATTATCTATATGTACAAGGAATACAAGATAAAGCACAAAATACTAGTGATGAAAGATTCTTTGGACCATACTACTTTGATAACGAAGTTCCAAAAGTAGAATTTGGACCAAGCGAGAGTACTGAATATAATAAACATTATGATATAACTCTAAATTATCCAGATGGGGACGAAGATGAAATAACAAATCTTGAATATCAATGGGTAAAAGGAGAAGATACTAAACCAGACTTTGATAACAATGGAACAGAAATAAACCCAGGAGATAAAATTCCAAGTCCAGATGATGCAACAGGAGATGACTACTATTTATGGATTAAAATAGAGGATGAATTTGGAAATGTTGATGAAATAAAAGCTGGACCATATTATATAGATAATGCAGGACCAGATATAACATTTGAAGAAGGAGATTATACAACTCCAAAACAATCTCATACAGTACAAGTAAATGTAGCAGATCCAAATTCAGGATTAAAAGAAGATATGCCAAAATATGTTTGGATAAATGGAGATAGTGTTCCAACAGAAGATACATTAAAAAATGGTACAACATTCTCTAGTGGAGAAGAAATTTCTTCTCCATCTGGAGAGACAGGAGATAATTGGCATTTATGGATTTATGCTGAAGATGTATTAGGCAATACTTCAAAAAAAGATATAGGACCATTTAATTTAGATAATACTGTACCTACAGCAACATTTAATCCAGATGGAAATACAAGTTCATGGAATAAAAATTATACAGTATCAGTAAACCCAACAGATGCAAACTCAGATGTAAATGGAAGTAAACTAAAATATCAATGGACTCAAGGAAAAACTAAACCAGATTCAATACTTACAACAGGTACAACCTTTACAAAAGGAAGTTCAATTCCAAGTCCAAGTGGTGTCACAGGAAATGATTGGTATTTATGGGTATATGTTGAAGATAATGCAGGAAACTCTAATATAATTGGAACAACAAATCCATTTTATATAGATAATACAGCACCTACTTTACAATTAACTTCAGTACCAGTATCTCCAGTAATTGCATCAAATACAATAAAAATAGAGGCTAATGCTTCAGATGCACATTCAGGAGTAAATAATTCATCATATAAGTATTATATAAAAGAAAAAGGTGGACAATTTACAGAAGCAAAGAATATTAGCATAGAAGGAAAACAAATTACATTCACAAATTTGAAAGCTGGTATTGAATATACAATAAGAGTAGAAGTAAAAGATAATGCACAAAATACTACAACAAAAGATATAACAATAATAACAGGATCAGTTGCAGCTGGAGAAAGTGTAATAGAATATGAAATTACTCCAAGTGATTGGACAAATCAAAATGTACATTTATCTTTAAGCATAGCACAGGGGTATGAAGGTTACAAAATAGAATATAAACTACCAGGAAATGATTGGAAAGAATATGAAAGTGCAATAGAAATTTCTTCAAATCAAACAGTACAAGTAAGACCACTAGATGCATCAGGTAACATTGGTGGAGAAATGTCAATTGATATAACTAAAATAGATAAAGTTGCACCAACATTGTCTGCAGAACCTACTTCAGATAAAACTGCTTCACAAACCAAAAAAATTGTGGTAACTGCACAGGATTCTAATAATGATAGTAATATATCAGGATTTTTAGCAGGAAGAACAATTAAATATGCTTGGTCAACATCAAGTACTGAAGCACCATCATTTGATTTAACAGCAACTAGTACAAATACACTAGGAGCGACTAAAGCAACTTTTGAAGTAACTACACCAAATTACACAGGAGACTATTATTTGTGGGTTCAAGCAGGATGCATTTCAGATAGAGCAGGTAATACAAATGCTGTAGCACATTTTGGACCATATACTTTAGATAATCAGGCACCAAGTATTACATTTACACCAAATGGAGATAATAGTTATACAAAGGTTCATAATGTTGCTGTAAATGCAGGAGATGCAACTGTTAGAAGATATGTATGGCAACAACAAAATACTAAAGAGCCTGCAAAAGGAGATTTTACAGGAGCATTTACAAACGACGAAACTTTAACTAAAAATTCAGGTTCAGGAGATTGGTATTTATGGGTAT
Source organism: uncultured Clostridia bacterium (assembly GCA_944392515.1). Taxonomy (GTDB): domain Bacteria; phylum Bacillota; class Clostridia; order TANB77; family CAG-508; genus CAG-793. The sequence continues at coordinate 19,566 of CALXWV010000013.1, read as the reverse complement.
ATGTAGAAGATAGTTTAGGTAACTCAGCAATAAAATGCTCAAATGTATTTAAATTTGATAATACAGCGCCTACAATAACCTTTGGCACAAATGGAAATTCTACACCACAAAAATCACATTCAACAACAGTTAACATAGCAAATGACGGATATTCAAGTATTGACAATAGCACACTAAAATATATTTGGAGTACATCAGCTACAGGTATAACAGAAAGTTCATTTAATTCAGTAAGTGACACTTACACAAATGGAGGAAATGTACAAAATAGTTCTTTAAATGGAAATTTTTACTTATGGGTAATTGCAAAAGATACAGCAGAAAATACAACAATAAAGAGAACAGATAATACATTTAATTTTGATAATACAATTCCAAAAGTAACATTTACACCAACGCAAAATACAAAACCTGCAAAATCACAAACAGTAAAGGTATCAGTAACAGATACAAACTTAAATGCAAATTCTTTAAAATACGTATGGACGACTACAAATTCAAAACCAGCAGCATCAAGTATAACCAACTCATTTAGTAATAACGGAAATATAACAATAAATACAGGTTCAGGAAATAGATATTTGTGGATATTAGCTTATGATACACCGGGAAATGAATTAATAGCTGGAGCAGGACCATATTTAGTAGATAATACACCACCAACAGTATCGCTAACGCATACAGGAACAACAAATTCAATAACTGTAAATGTGTCAGCAACAGATGACTATTCAGGAATAGCATCATATAGTTATACAATAAAACAGGTTGGAGGAAGTTATACACAGACTGTAACAGATGGTGCATCACATACATTTGGTAATTTACCATCAAGTACAGCTTATACAATAACAGTAACAGTTACAGATGGTTCAGGAAATGCAACAACAAAAACAACAGAGCAAATAAATACAGGAACTGTACCAGGAGGAACAGCTGCAATAAATATTAGTCAACAACCACAAAGTTGGACAAATGCACCAGTAACAGTAACAATAACAAATAATTCAGGTAATACTAAAGATTTTCATATTTTATATAAAATAGGTGCAAATGGTGAGGAAAAACAATATTCTATACCATTTACAGTATCGCAAAATGCAATTATTTATGCTTGGTTAGAGGACTCAATAGGAAATGCAGGAGCTCAAGCATCTGCAGATATATCAAATATTGATACACAAAAACCAAATATAACTGCAGAGCCTAATGTGGATGAAACACCATCACAAAATAAACAGGTTAAGATAACAGCAACTGATGTAAACTATGATAGTAATATTGCAGGATTTAAAGCAAATCAAAGTTTAAAATATGCATGGAGTACTTCAAGTACAACAGCACCATCAAGTTATACAACATTAACAGGAACTAATACAGCAGGAACAAAATCATTAAACTTTAATGTTTCACTAGGTAATTACACAGGAACATACTATTTATGGATACAAGCAGGAAGTTTAACAGATCAAGCAGGAAATACTTCTAATGCAATGAAATTTGGACCATATGTCCTTATAAATGAAGTACCTAAAATTACTTTCTCACCAAACGGAAGTACAACATATCAAAAGCATTATGATATAACTTTAACATATCCAGATGGTAACCAAGATGAAATAACAAACTTAAAATATCAATGGGTAAAGGGTTCAAGTACTCAACCAGATTTAGATAACAATGGAACTAAAATCAGTACAGGAGATAAAATACCAAGCCCAGATAATGTAACAGGAAATGACTATTATCTTTGGTTAAAAGTTGAAGATAAATATGGAAATAGTGATGAAATAAAAGTAGGACCATATTATTTAGATAATGAAGGACCAAAAATAACATATACACAAGGTGATTATACTACAGCAAAGAAATCACATACAGTTACAGTAAATGCAGCTGATGCAAACTCAGGTATGCAAACAGGAATGCCAAAATATGTATGGATTAATGGAGATAGCACACCAACAAATGATACATTAAAAAATGGAACAACATTTACAAGTGGAAGTGCAATCAATACTCCAGCAGGTGCAACAGGAAATAATTATCATTTATGGATATATGCAGAGGATAAACTAGGAAACTATACAACTCAAAATATAGGACCATTTAACTTAGATAATACAGCACCAACAGTAACATTTAATCCAGATGGAAACACAAAATCTTGGAGTAAGAGTTATTCTGTAACAGTAAACGTAACAGATAATAATTCAAATGTAAATACAAGTAAACTTAAATATCAATGGACTCAAAGTAAAACAAAACCAGATACAATAACAACAGCAGGAAGAGCATTTACAAATGGAGGAGCTATAGCAAGTCCAAGTGGTGTAACAGGTAACAATTGGTATTTATGGGTATATGTAGAAGATAATGCTGGTAACTCTAATATAATTGGAACAACAAATCCATTTTATATAGATAATACAGCACCATCACTAAGCTTATCATTAGAGTCTTTAAATACTACTGTAGCATCAAATACAATAGGAATTATAGCAACTGCATCTGATTCACAATCAGGAGTAAACGGGTCATCATACACTTACTATATTAAAAAAGGTACAGGAAGTTATGGAAATGCGGTAAAAGATGGATCAACACATAGATTTACAGGATTAACAGCAAAAACTCAATATACAATAAAAGTAGAAGTAACAGATAATGTTGGAAATAAAACATCTAAAGAATTAACAGTAACAACTGGATCAGTCGCACAAGGTGCAACAGTATTAAGCTATAATTTAAATCCAAATAGTTGGACAAAAGGAAATGTTGTATTAACTCTTAGACTAAATAGTGGATATTCAGGATATAGCATAGAATATAAAGATGGAGCAAGTGGAACTTGGCAAAGTTATACAATAGGTGGATCAGGAATAACAGTTACAACTAATAAGACAATATATGCAAGGCCAAAAGATTCAGCAGGTAATGCAGGTTCAGAAATAATAATAAATATAACAAATATAGATAGAGGAGCACCAACATTATCAGCACAGCCTTCAACAGAAGCAACAGCTACTCAAACAAAAACTATAACAGTAACAGCAACAGATACAAACTTTGATAGTAATATATCTGGATTTACAGCTGGAAAAACTATAAAATATGGATGGACAACATCAAGTACAACTGCACCAACATATAACCTAACTGCTACAAGTACAAATACAGCTGGAGCAAAAACAGCAACATTCAGTATAACAACACCAAAATATACAGGAAACTATTATTTGTGGATACAAGGTGGTTCAATATCAGATAGAGCAGGCAACACAAATGCAGTAGCACATTTTGGACCATATACATTAGATAATCAAGCACCAAGTATTACTTTCTCACCAAATGGAAATAGTACTTATGCAAAATCTCAAAGTGTAACGGTAAATGCAGGAGATGCTACAGTTAGAAAATATGTATGGACTCAAAGTACATCTCAACCTGCAAATAGTGCATTTACAGGAACATTCACAAATGGTGGAACAATAACTAAGAACTCAGGTTCAGGAGATTGGTACTTATGGGTATATGTAGAAGATAGCTTAGGTAACTCAAGCTATAAATGTTCAGGAGTATTCAAGTTAGATAATACAGCTCCAACAATTACTTTTGGAACAAATGGAAATACGACACCTAAAAAGGTACAATCAACAACAGTAAATATAGCAGATGATGGATATTCAAGTATTAATACAAGTTCTTTAAAATACTTATGGAGTACATCATCTAGTGGAATTACAGAAAGTTCATTTGGCTCAGCAAGCACATATACAAATGGAGGAAGCGTATCTAATAGTACTTTAAATGGAAATTATTATTTATGGGTAATTGCAAAAGATTCAGCTGGAAATACAACAATAAAGAAAACAGATAATGTGTTTAATTTTGATAACACAATTCCAACAGTAACATTTACACCAAATAAAAATACAACAGCTGCAAAATCTCAAACAGTAAAAGTTTCTGTTTCAGATACAAACTTAAATGCAAGTTCACTAAAATATGTATGGACAACTACAAATTCAAAACCAGCAGCATCAAGTATAACAACATCATTTACTAATAATGGAAATATTACAATAAACTCTGGTTCAGGAAATAGATATTTGTGGATATTAGCTTATGATAAAGCAAGCAATGAATTAATATCAGGAGCAGGACCATATTTAGTAGATAATACACCGCCAACTGTATCGCTAAGTCATACAGGAACAACAAGTTCTATAAAAGTAACTACAACAGCAACTGATGTTCATTCAGGAATAGCATCATACAGTTATACAATAAATCAAGTAGGTGGAACTTATACAGCAACTGCTACAGATGGAGCATCACATACCTTTAGTGGATTAAAGCAAGGAACTAAATATACAGTAACAGTAACTGTTAAAGATGGTGCAGGAAATACTACAACAAAAACAACAGAACAAATAACGACAGGAAGTATTCCAGCAGGAACTGCAGCAATAAATATAAGCTTATCACCATCTAGTTGGACAAAAGGACCAGTAACAGTAACAATAACAAATTCACAAAGTGCAAGTAACCTTCATATAGAATATAGAGTAGGTACATCAGGAAGTTATACAAGATATTCTAAAGCATTTACAGTATCACAAAACACAACAATTTATGCAAAAATTGTTGATGATGCAGGAAATGAAGGAAGTGTAGCTACAGCTAATATTGCATATATAGATAATAAAGCACCAACAATATCAGCAAGTCCAGCAAGTGATTCTACTTATGCAAAAACAAAATCTGTAAAGATAACAGCAACTGATACAAACTATGACAGTAATATTGCAGGATTTAAAGTAAATCAAAGCTTAAAATATGCATGGTCGACATCAAGTGCAACAGCACCAACAAGTTTCTCAACATTAACTGGAACAAATACAGCAGGAACTAAATCAATAAGTTATACAGTAAGCGGAAGCAGTTATACTGGAACATATTATTTATGGATTCAAGCAGGATGCTTATCTGATCAAGCAGGAAATACAAGTGCAGTAACTCACTTTGGACCATATTATTTTGATAATACAGTACCAACACTTAATGGAAGTATAACAGCTACATCAACATCAAAATCAATAAGTGTAACAGTACCTGGAATAAAGGATGGACAAGGAACTGTATCATCACCAAAATATATTTATTATATTAAGAAATCATCAGCTACAACATATACTCAAGATGGAAAAGAAACATCATCTACAACACATACATTTAATAACTTAGATGATAATACTACTTATAATATAAAAGTAACCTTTAAGGATAATGCAGGAAATGTTGGTCAAGCTACAGTTAACAAACAAACAGTATTAGTTCCAACACTTAATAGTTCTAATACAACATTTAAATTAAGCAATACAAAATGGACAAATAAACCTATAACAGTAACTATATCTACTACAGTTTCAGGATATACACTTCAATATAGTACAAATGGAAGTAGTTATCAAAAATATACAGGACCAATTACAGTATCAAGTAATCTAACTGTTTATGCAAGATTATGGGATGAAAGAAATACTACAGAAAACGTTGGAACTGCAACCTCAAAAGCAATAACAAATGTAGATCCAAATCTTTCAGATTTAGGTGTTATAGTTAAAAATGGAGATCCAGTACCAGAAGATACACCTACAACAGATAAAAATAAAAATCCAATAACTATACCAAAAGGCTTTACACCAGAACAAGATCCAAACTCAGGTGATCCATATGAGCCAACAGTAGATAATGGAGTTGTAGTAAAAGATGGAAGCGGAAATGAATTTGTATGGATACCAGTAGGAACAATAAATACAAGTTCAGGAACAAAAACAATAAATTATAACAGATATGTATACTCAGGCTGGGTAAATGGTGGAACAGATTCAGATACCAATAGTATGAAAATAAAAACATCATCTAGTTCATCAGAATACTTTGCAGAAAGTTTAAATCAAAGTGAAAAAACAAGTGCAGTTAATAACCACGGATTCTACTTAGGAAGATATGAGGCTGGAGTAAGCAGTGGAGTAAGAACAGAAAGCTCTGGAACATCGGCAAAAGTAGAGATAAAACAAGGAAAAGATGTATACAACTATGTAACACAAAGTGAAGCAAGAAGCTTAGCAGAAAATATGGCCACTGTAGAAGGTTATTCAGGAACAACAAACTTACCAAGTAGTTATGCTTGGGATACAGCACTTAAGTTCTTAGAGCAAACAGGAAATTCAAGTTATTTGACAAATTCAAGTCAAGGTAACTATTATAACACTCAATATGGTGGAAAGACTCAAACAAATGCAAGTGCACTTATAGAAACAGGAAGAACAACCGCTGTTAAACATCTATATGATATGGGTGGTAACGTATATGAGTGGACAACAGAACGTTACTCAAATCCAGAAGCAACCAAAGTATCTAGAGGTGGTTTCTACGGCTTCTTATCTACAGACGAACCTGTCATAGGAAGATTTAGCTCATCAAATACAGCTGACCAAGCAGTAGGCTTTAGAGTAGCATTATTCTTAGGAACAGTAAATAAAAAAGCACCAGAATATATAGATGAACTACAAGTAGGAGACTATGTGGCATATACGCCAGGCTCAGAAACAAAAAGCAGTTATCCATTAAAAGCATCAGAAAGTGGATCTAGCACAGACCAAACAATTTCAAAAGTAGATAGTTTAAGCTGGAGGGTACTAAGCATAAATGATGATGGAACAGTAGACTTAATAAGTAGTGCATTAGCATCGACTAAAACTTTCGAATTTAAAGGCGCACTTGGATATAACAATGGAGTATATCTATTAAATGACATAGCAGATGAACTATATAGTAACGATAGTTTAGGTGCAACAGCAAGAAGTTTAACAATAGAAGATGTAGAAAAAGGAATGAATGAAGCAGGCTTAGAATATGTTCATAGTTATGAAGGTACAGTAGCATACGGAGAGACAAAAACATTTACAGGTTCATATGCATATTATCCAAATTTATATGCACAGGAAAACGGCTCAGGAATAAATACAACGACAACTAAAACAGATGGAATAGGACAAAGTGATAGCTATTATACTAGCCCTACAACAGAAACTTATAGCCAAGCAAGCACAGAGGGATTAACAGTAACGCAGACATATTATATTAGGTCAATGAATAATAGCTATTATAAAAACAGCACATTTCATAATTTAATCCACGGAGTTAGCGGATACCAATGGCTTGCCTCGCGTTGTGTCGATACTGGCTCGTCTAATGCGACATTCGGGCTTCGCGGCGTGGGTAGTATGAGTTACTTGCTCGGTAGCAGCTTGTTCGACTCGCGCAGCTACGCGAGCAACAATTATGGCTATCTCCGCCCCGTAGTTTCTCTAAAATCTAATATCAAGTTAGGTTCAGGAGATGGAAGTCGCTCAAGTCCATATCAAATAGCAGACTAGTGGGAAATAGAGTAAAAAACGGCTAGTAAGGCCTTAGGTCTTACAGCCGTGCAATATATATGAATATTGTAATAGGAGTAATAACTATATAAAATAATAAAACAATAAATAAAAATGTAGGTAAAATTATGTGAAATTTCACAAGTTTACCTGCATTTTATTTTTTGATTAAGATATAGAGCAATTAATCAAAAAAATAAAAGTTATTATAAAATGTATAAATTATTTTAAAAGTCGTTATCAAAATGTGATAATAATAACAAAAAGTCGTTACTAAAATGTGCAAAATTATATAAAAGTGATTACTAAAATGTGAAATAAATATAAAAACTCATTTACTTTTTGTGAAAATTATGGTATTATATATAATATAATCCAAGGTTTAAAGGAGTTGTTATATGTATAGAAATAAAATAGAAGAACTAAAAAAATGGAAGGAATCAAAGAATAGAAAACCTCTAATAATAAGAGGAGCAAGGCAAGTCGGAAAAACATGGCTAATGAAAGAGTTTGGAAAAAAGTATTATGAAAAGTGTGCATATATAAATTTTGACGATAATACTAGAATGAGTAAACTTTTTGAAGAAGACTTTGATTTGAATAGAATTATTCAGGGTTTAGAAATTGAATCAGGTGTTAAGATAGAGCCGGAAAATACATTATTAATTTTTGATGAAATTCAGGAAAATCCTAAAGCATTAAAGGCATTAAAATATTTTAATGAAAATGCAAGGGAGTATCATATAATATCAGCTGGTTCACTTTTGGGTGTGGCTATACACGAAGGAACTTCATTTCCAGTTGGAAAAGTAGATTTTCTAGATTTAGCACCATTAAGTTTTTTTGAATTTATGGAAGCTCTAGGAGAAGAGCAATTATTAAATTTACTATTAAATAATGACTTTGATATGATAAATGTATTTGATAATAAACTAAAGGAATATTTGAAACTATATTTATACATAGGTGGTATGCCAGAAGTAGTTAATTCTTATGTACAAAACAAAAATTTATTAGAAGTTCGAGATATACAAAAAAAATTACTAGAAGCATATGAGCAAGATTTTTCAAAACATGCACCAAGTAATATTGTTCCAAGAATAAGGCAATTATGGAATAATATTCCTACTCAGCTTGCAAAAGAAAATAAAAAGTTTATCTATGGTTTAGTAAGAGAAGGAGCTAGAGCTAGAGAATATGAAATAGCTTTATCTTGGTTAATAGATTGTGGACTTGTGTATCAAGTTAATAGAGTTAATAACAGTAAAGTTCCACTTTCAGCATATCAAGATTTTAATGCTTTTAAGTTATATCTTTTAGATGTTGGTTTGCTTTGTGCTATGGCTGGAGTAGATATAAAAACATTGCTAGAAGGAAACGATGTTTTTAAAGAATTTAAAGGAAGCCTAACAGAACAATATGTACTTTGTCAATTAAAAGAATGCACACAGTTAGATGTGTTTTATTGGTCATCAGAAACTGGAATAGCAGAGTTGGATTTTATAACTCAAATAGGAAAAGATAATGTTCCAATAGAAGTTAAATCAGGTGAAGGCCTTCAAGCCAAAAGCTTAAAGTCGTTTATACAAAAATATAATTCAAAAATTAATGTAAGAACATCAATGGCAAATTATAAAAAAGATGATGCAATAATTAATATACCATTGTATAGTATTGGTAATATAGAAAGTATAATTAAAATATAGAAAGGATTATTATGGATAATATAGAAAATAGAGAAGTAAAAGAAGCTCTAGCAGAAAAAATATTAGATAAAGTAAGTGATGGAGACGTTATAGGCTTTGGTTCTGGAACAACTTCATATATAACAGCAGTAAAAATAGGAGAAAAAGTACTAAAAGAACACTTAAATATAACAGCTATTCCAACATCTAATGAAATAAAAGAAGTTTGTGAAAAGTATGGAATAAAAATAGGAAACTTAATAGAAAATGAGATTAATTGGGCTTTTGATGGAGCAGATGAAGTATTTCTAAAAGACAAATGGCTTATAAAAGGAAAAGGTGCAGCTATGTTTAAGGAAAAATTAAATATAATTGCTTCACCTATAACTTACATTTTAGTAGATAATACTAAAATAGTAGATTATCTAGGACAAAAATGCAAAGTACCTATAGAAGTATTTCCACAAGCACTTAAATATGTATCTAAAGAGTTAAAAAAACTAGGAGCAGAGGATATTACATATAGAGGCTTTACTGAAAATAATAATGGAATATTAGATGTAAAATTTGAAAAAATAGAAAAAGACTTAGAAAAAAGGGTAAAAGAAATAACAGGTGTAATAGAATCTGGACTATTTTTAAATTATAAAAATATAGAAATAATAACTATATAAAAGATTAATACTAAATTAATTAGAATTTAGTAAATATTAGATAAATCGACTTATAAAATAAATAATTAAAAAGATAAAATATTTACATTTACATGTTATATACTTTCTTAATTTTTTTATCTAAATCTATTTAAGTTTTTTCTTTTCTATGATAGAATACACCATGAAATTAAAAATATAAATTTACATAAGTACTTGTAAAAAAGCACAGTAAAGGAGAGGTAACTTTGGAAGATATTAAGTATAAAAAAATATTATTAAAATTAAGTGGTGAAGCACTAGCAGGAGATAACAAAGTTGGTATAGATAAAGATACAATGAATGGAATATGTGACGCAATAAAAAAGGTTCATGATATGGGAGTTAAAATTTCTATTGTTGTTGGTGGTGGCAATTTTTGGAGAGGAAAATATGGAGAAGGAATGGTTAAAACCACTGCAGATTACATGGGAATGCTTGCAACTGTTATGAATGGACTAGCTCTTCAAGATGCTATTGAAAAAAGAGGTATGCAAGCTAGACTTCAAACAGCAATTGAGATGAGACAAATTGCAGAACCATTTATACAAAGAAGAGCAGAAAGACATTTAGATAAAGATAGAATAGTAATTTTTGCTTGTGGAACAGGACATCCATTTTTCTCAACAGATACAACAGCAGCTTTAAGGGCAGCAGAAATGGATGTTGATGCAATACTAGTTGCAAAAACAATTGATGGAGTTTATACAGCTGATCCTAAGATAGATAAAAATGCTAAAAAATTAGATCATGTTTCTTACCAAGAAATATTAGAAAAAGATTTAAAGGTTATGGATTCTACTGCAATTTCACTTTGCAAAGATAATAATATACCACTTGTTGTATTCGCAATGAGCAATCCAGAAAATATTATAAGAGCTGTAAAAGGCGAAAATATAGGTACTTTTGTAGATAATAATTAGTTAATTTATAGTTAAAAATTTTGTTTATTTTTATTAACTAAAGAATAAAATATAGATGTGTAATAAATTTTAGGAGGATTATATGAGTTTAGAAAATATGCAAGAAAGAATGGAAAAGGTTATAGACAATTTAGAGGTGAATTATTCAGAAATAAGAGCAGGAAGAGCAAATCCAGCTATATTAAATAGAGTATCAGTTGAATACTATGGAGTAGCTACTCCAATTAATCAAGTAGCAAGTATTTCAGTTCCTGAAGCAAGATTAATTGTTATTCAACCTTGGGATAGAAGTATTCTATCTCAAATAGAAAAAGCTATAGAAAAGGCAGATATAGGCATTCATCCTGTAAGTGATGGTCAAGTTATAAGACTTTCTTTTCCAGAACTTACTGAAGAAAGAAGAAAAGAAATTGTAAAAGATGTTAAAAAGACTGCAGAAGAAGCAAAAGTAGCTGTAAGAAATGTAAGAAGAGATGAAATGGATGAGGCTAAAGCAAAATTAAAGAATAAAGAAATTTCTGAAGATGAAGAAAAAGTTTTGGAAGATAAAATACAAAAAGAAACAGATAAATATGTTGCAAAAATAGATGAAGTTGCAGATAAAAAAGAAAAAGAAATAATGTCAGTTTAAGAGGAGTTATTTATGGAAGAAAAAATAATGCCTAGACATATAGCTATTATTATGGATGGTAATAGAAGATGGGCAAAAGAGCATAAATTAGATGGAAGTTTAGGACATAAAAAAGGAGCAGAAGTACTAGAGAAAGTTGCAAAATACTGCAATAAAATTGGCTTAGAGGCTTTAACAGTTTATGCTTTTTCAACTGAAAACTGGAAAAGAACTAAAGAAGAAGTAGGAGCAATCCTAATTCTTCTTAATATGTACTTAGATAAATTCTTAAAAACAGCTGATTTAGAAAACATTAAATTAAGAGTAATTGGTGATAGAGAAAAGAATATGCCAGAAGAAATAAAAGCAAAAATGATTAAAATGGAAGAAAAGACAAAGAATAATACTGGTCTTCAATTTAATATTGCTTTTAATTATGGTGGTAGAGATGAAATTGTTAAAGCTACTAAAAAAATAGCTGAAAAAGTAAAATCAGGTGAATTAAATATAGGGGATATTACAGAAGAAACCATTTCAAATAACTTATATACAGCAGGTCTACCTGATCCAGATTTATTAATTCGTACAAGTGGAGAATTAAGAACAAGCAACTTTTTACCTTGGCAAATAACTTATTCGGAGTTTATGTTTTTAGATAAATACTGGCCAGATTTTACAACTGATGATATAGATAAAGCTATTGAAGAATATTCAAAAAGACATAGAAGAGTAGGTAAATAAAGTAAATATATTTACTATTAAAATTTAATTTTAATAATAAATTGTATTAATTCAATTCGAAAGGAATTTCAAATGGAAAAAGAAAAAAGAGCTAAGACAATAAAAAGAACAATTACAGGTGTGATTGCACTTCCAGTACTTGCAGTTATACTTATATTTTCTAATACAATTATTATGGATATTTTTACAGCAATTATAGCAGTTATAAGTATGTATGAATACTTTCATTGCTTTAAGTCAACCTCTAAAGCAAATCCATCGCAATATTTAGGATATATTTATTGTGTACTAATTGCTTTTACACATTTTGTAGATGATAGATTACTAAAAAATATATTAATTGCAATAATACCTATTTCATTAGTAATACTATTTGCAGAATTAGTATTATCCAAGGGCAAAAAAACATTTAAAGATGTTGCTATAACAATCCTTGGAATTTGCTATATACCTTTAATGATTATATACTTATCTTTAATAAGAAGTATGGATGTTGGTCATAACTTAAATGGAATAATATTAGTTTGGTTTGTACTTATTGCTTCTTGGGGAAGTGATGTGTTTGCTTATTTTATAGGTAGACATTTTGGAAAACATAAATTAACTGCTGTTAGTCCAAATAAAACAGTTGAAGGTGCAATAGCAGGTGTGGTTGGAGCAATAATACTTGGTATACTTTATGCTATTTTGTGTAATACTATATGGAATGCTGGAATAAACTATTTATTAATAGGATTAATTATGGCTGTTTTAAGCATAATTGGACAAATAGGTGATTTAGCTGCATCTTGTATAAAAAGATATTGTGAAATAAAAGATTTTAGTGAACTTATTCCAGGACATGGAGGAATGTTAGATAGAATAGATAGTATAATATTTGTTCTTCCATTTGCATTTATATTATTTAGCATATTATAGTGAAGCTAAATTACAATAAGCATTTATTTTGGAGGATAAATTGGGTTTTATTATAGCTGCAATTAAAATAATATTTTTACTAGGATTTTTGATTATTATCCATGAGGGTGGACATTTTATAGTTGCAAAACTTTGCAAGGTAAGAGTTAATGAGTTTTCAATTGGCTTTGGACCTAAAATATGGTCTAAACAGATGAAAGAAACAAGATATGAATTAAGGCTTATACCATGTGGCGGTTTTGTAAACATGGAGGGAGAAGAAGAGCATTCTGACAAAGAAGGCTCTTTTAGTAAAGCAAGCATACCAAAAAGATTTGCAATAATAGTTGCAGGTGCAATTGTAAATATTATTTTTGGGCTTATAACCTATATGATTTTAATAATTGTAAGATATATGATTGCAATTGAACCTAATTTCATAAATGCTATATCTTATTCCTTTAATAGTACCGGTATGCTAATATATGCAATGTTTGATAGTATTGTAAAACTTTTTTTAGGTAATGTTTCAATGAATGATTTAATGGGACCAGTGGGAATTTCACAAATGGTATCTAAGACGTCAGGAGCTTCACAGTTTATATATTTACTTTCTGTTGTATCTATTTCACTTGGAATAACTAACCTTCTTCCATTTGTACCATTAGATGGAGGAAAAGCTTTACTTGTAATTATAGAAGCTATTAGAAGAAAACCACTAAATCAAGAAACCGAGCTCAAGATTCAATCATTAGGATTTTTTATATTAATAGTATTTTCAGTATTTGTAGCATATAATGACATTCTAAGAATTTTGTGATTTTACTTTGGGGACGGACCTTTTCGTAAAATATTTTCCAAAAAGGACCGTCCCAATCGTAAAATTTTGTTGGGGGCAAAAAATGAGTCAAATAAATACAGAAGTAAAAAAAATAAAAAATGTATTTGTAGATTATAGTTCTAATAGTTTTGCATTTTCAGATGCTGAAATAGAGAATGTAAATCTATATAGAAAAACTAACAAGTTAGAGATGTTTTTAAAAACAGATAATTATATAGATATAAATGAAATTAGTAATTTTGAAAAATATGCGATTAAAAGGTTTAATATATCTGGTGTAGATTTAAAAATTGAAACAAATGAAAACGAAAATCCACCTATATACAAAGATTGGCCAAATATTCTTACATATTTTTCTAGTAAAAATCCTATGGCAAGAGCTTTTTTAAGAAATTGTTCTTTAGATGAAGATTGTAGTAAAATCAAAGACCATACATTAAATATACATATAAAAGTTAAAGGAAAAGATATATTAGAGAAACAAGGAATGAATACAAAAATATCTAATTTTATAAAAGATATTTATGGAGTTGGATATAAAGTTAATTTTATTGAAGAAAACTGTAATGAATCTGAAAAGCTTTTCCAAGAAAAAAACGAAGATTTAATGAAGAAATATATTGAAGAAACTAAAGTGCTTCAAGCTGAAAATAGCAATAAAGAACATTCTTTTAAACAAGGACAAAGTGCAAATAAAGTAAAAGATGAAGGCTTTAGCAGTAATGGAGGAAATGATCCAAGTTCAAGTGGTAGTGGTAAGAAATATCCTAATAATAAATTTGAAAATAACGGCTCAGGATTTAAAAATAATGGAAATTTAAGTGGTAATGGCAATAATAATACATCAGGTGGAAACGGACTTCCACCTGAGCCTCCTACGCCTCAGCCAGAAGAAGATGAAGATTCACCACTAATATATGGAAGAAATGGAAATATACGTGAGCCTCTTATGAAAATAGAAGATATTTCTGTTGATACATCAGATGTACAAATTTCAGGAGAAATAGTAAATGTACCTGATCCAACAGAACTTAAAAAATCTGGTAAATTTTTATTTTCATTTGATGTATATGATGGGACAAGTACAATTACTTGCAAAATATTTGTTTTACCTGAAAAGAAAAAGAGAGTTTCTAGTAAGATTAAAGTAGGACAAGGTGTAAAAGTTGGTGGTAGATCTGCATTTGATAATTTTGCAAAAGAAATTACAATTATAGCTAATACTGTAATTGAAGGTGAGCCTCTTAAAAAGACTGTAAGAATGGATAATTCAGAAGTTAAAAGAGTTGAACTTCATATGCATACTCAAATGAGTCAAATGGATGCAGTAACACCTGTTAAAGATTTGATTAAAAGAGCTATGAAATGGGGAATGAAATCTATTGCAATTACTGACCATGGTGTAGTTCAGTCTTTCCCAGATGCACATAAAATGCTGGGCTATGATAATAAAGATATAAAGATTATATATGGTGTTGAAGGATATTTAGTACCAGATAAAGACCCAATAATTACTAGAAGTAAAGGTCAAACAATAGATGACACTACATATTGTGTATTTGATTTAGAGACAACAGGTATATCTTTTAGAACCGAAAAGATTACTGAAATAGGTATTATGAAAGTTAGAAATGGAGAAGTTATAGATAGTTTTGAAACATTTGTAAATCCAGAAAAACCAATACCTATGAGAGTTCAAGAAATAACACATATTACAGATGATATGGTTAAAGATGCACCTACAATAGAAGAAATACTTCCAAAAGTATTAGAATTCTTTGGTGATTCAGTACTAGTAGCCCATAATGCAGATTTTGATACAAGCTTTATAAAATATAACTGCCAAAAATTAGGCTTAAAATTTGACAATACTTATTTAGATACATTAAGGCTTGCAAAAGATTTATTTCCAGAATATAAAAAGTACAAGCTAGGAATTATTGCTGAAAATTTAGGCATTAAAGTAGAAGTAGCTCATAGAGCATTAGATGATGTTGATACAACTGTAAAAGTATTTAATGTAATGCTAAAAATGCTTAAAGATAAAGGAATAAAAACTTTAGAAGAAATAGATAAAGCTGAAGATGGAAAAGCAAATTACAAAAAACTAAAAAGCTACCATGCAATAATTCTTGCTAAAGATTATATAGGGTTAAGAAACTTATATAGATTAGTTTCAATGTCTCATGTAAGCTATTTTTATAAAAAACCACGTATACTAAAATCCTTATTTAAAAAATATTCAGAAGGATTAATATTAGGTTCAGCTTGTGATCAAGGAGAACTTTATCAAGCAATATTAAATGGCAAGTCTGATGAAGATATTGAACAAATTGCAAAAGATTATGATTATTTGGAAATTCAGCCAATTGGAAATGACGAATATCTAGTTAGAAATGGAATACTTCAAAGTGATGAGGATTTAAGAAATATAGTTAGAAAAATAGTAGATTTAGGTGAAAAACTAGATAAGCCAGTATGTGCTACTTGTGATGTTCACTTTATGGATCCACAAGATGAAATATATAGAAGAATTTTGCAAGCAGGACAAGGCTATGATGATGCAGATATGCAAGCACCACTTTACTTAAGAACAACTGAAGAAATGCTTGAAGAATTTTCATATTTAGGTAAAGAAAAAGCTTATGAAGTGGTTGTAACAAATACAAATAAAATTTCAGATATGTGTGAAAGAATTAGTCCAATTTCACCTGAAAAATGTCCACCACATATTCCAGGCTGTGAAAAAACTATTAAAGAAATTGCATATAATAAAGCACATGAATTATATGGTGATCCACTTCCAGAAATTGTTCAAACAAGACTAGATAAAGAACTAGATTCTATTATAAAAAATGGATTCTCAGTTATGTACATAATTGCTCAAAAATTAGTTTGGAAGTCTAATGCAGATGGATACATAGTTGGTTCAAGAGGTTCTGTTGGTTCATCTTTTGTTGCTAATATGACAGGTATAACAGAAGTAAATTCTCTTCCACCACATTATAGATGCCCTAAATGTAAATATTCGGATTTTACTGATTATGGTGTAAAAAATGGATTTGACCTTCCAGATAAAATTTGTCCTAAATGTGGTCATCCACTAGATAAAGATGGTATGGATATACCTTTTGAAACATTTCTTGGATTTAATGGAGATAAAGAGCCAGATATAGACTTAAACTTCTCAGGAGAATATCAGGCAAAAGCACATAAATATACTGAAGTTATATTTGGTAAAGGAACAACATTTAAAGCAGGAACAGTAGGTACAGTTGCGGATAAAACAGCATTTGGTTATGTTAAAAAATATTATGAAGAAAAGGGAATACCAGTAAGTAATGCTGAAGTTGCAAGAGAGGCTAAAGGTTGTACAGGTATTAAAAGAACAACAGGACAGCACCCAGGTGGAATTATAGTTGTACCTAAAGGTAGAGAAATATATGAATTTACTCCAGTACAGCATCCAGCAGATGACCCTGAATCAGATATTATAACAACTCACTTTGATTATCACTCAATAGACCAAAACTTACTAAAACTAGATATTCTAGGCCATGATGATCCAACTGTTATTCGTATGCTATATGATTTAACAGGATTTGACCCAACTAAAGTACCTCTAGATGATAAATATACAATGTCAATTTATTCATCAACAGACGCTTTAGGAGTAACTCCTGAACAAATACATTCAGAAGTAGGAACATATGGCATTCCTGAATCAGGAACTAAATTTGTTAGAGGAATGCTTAAAGATACTAAACCTAAAACCTTTGAGGAATTACTTAGAATTTCAGGATTATCTCATGGTACTGATGTGTGGTTAGGAAATGCACAAGATTTAATTAATAATGGTACAGCTACATTAAGTGAAGTTATATGTACTCGTGATGATATTATGCTTTATTTAATAAAACAAGGATTAGAGCCAAATACTTCATTTAAAATAATGGAGCTTGTACGTAAAGGAAAAGTTGCTAAAGAACCAGAAAAATGGGCTAAATTTAAAGCAATAATGGAAGAAAATAATATTCCTAAATGGTATATAGATTCATGTAATAAAATTAAATACTTATTCCCTAAAGCACATGCTGCAGCATATGTTACAAATGCATTTAGAATAGCATGGTTTAAAGTTCATATTCCTAAAGCATACTACTGTGCATATTTTTCAATAAGAGCTGATGCTTTTGATAGTGATATAATGTGTCATGGAAAAGAAAAAGTAAAAAATGAAATGAAAAGAATAGAGCTTTTAGGTCAAAATGCAACTCAAAAAGATGGAGCAATGTATGAAACTTTAGAAATTGTAAATGAAATGTATGAAAGAGGAATAACATTTTTACCAATAGATTTATATAAATCAGGAGCAACAAGATTCAAAATGGAAGATGAAGGTATAAGACCACCACTAAATAGTATTCCCGGCTTTGGTACAGTAGCTGCACAAGGAATTGAAGAAGCTAGAAAAGATGGCGAATTTATGTCAATAAGTGATTTGAAATTAAGAGCAAAAATAGGAAAAAGTGCAATAGAACTTCTTCAAAAAGCAGGATGCTTAGAAGGAATGAGTGAAAGCAATCAAATGAGTTTATTTACTTTTTAAAATAAGGTTTATGGGTTTAGCCATAAAACCCAAATTAAATTTTTAAGGATAGAAAAATTATGTTTAATATTATAATGGGATATCTAATTGTAATAAATATTCTTCCAATGATTTTGATATATATAGACTATACTTTTAATTTAAAAATAAAAGAAGATGTACTTGATTTTATTTATTGCTTAATTGCACTTATTGGTGGAAGTATTGGAATAATAATATTTTCTAAAATGTTTATGTATAAAAGGGATACTAAAACAATGAGATTTATTGTGCCACTTATACTTTTTATAGAAATTGTAATTGGTTTTGTTATATTTAGCAAAGTTAATAATTTAAAATGGTTGACTCTTAATAATTAAAGATACAAAAAAGTATAGTAAAAAGTTATTCCTTTTTACATATGTAAAGTCAAATTTTCTACTGTTTTTCTTGAAATAATAGCAAAAAAGTTGTATAATAATTTTTAACACCTAGTAGAAAATGGAGGAGGCACTATTATGCTTTTGGTAAAAGAAATCGTCCGGGCGATTTACTGTGAAATAAAGGGAACTTTTGCTTTTTCTGATATTGAAGCAGAAGTACTAGAGGAAAGATGGAAAGGTGAAAAAATCAAAGCTAAGGATGTACCTTTAAGATCGTTTATTAGCAAAAGGGGAACCTCTTTGCAGTATGCTATGGCTATGATTTACAGGCTTAGGCAAAATGAAATTAAGGTATACCTAGGTGTATACAAAGGAGAAGATCTTTACGTAGAGGACATTCGTGCAAATTACTATTTTGTTCTCTATCGTGAAAATTTCTTCAAATGGTATATAGTTGATTTAGAGCCACAAGATCCGAACCACCCAGTAGAAAACCCCATACACATCAAAATGGAAGAGTTCAAAAAAATGAAAGGAAAATTGTGGATTTATGATCCATATGATGACCATTTAGGAAACTTGCCATTTTTTGATGGATTCCTAAAAAAACCAAAATTCATGATAAAGTAAAACCTTTAGCAGAAAGCTCAGCACAGTTGCTGGGCTTTTTGCTATTTAGCAATGAGAAAAATTTATTTTTAATGGAGCTGGAAAACATATTTATTTATATTACAAAAATCGACATAAAATACAAAAAT
>CALXWV010000012.1 GCA_944392515.1 uncultured Clostridia bacterium | reverse complement strand
GGTGAACTGTAAAAGTAAAATATAATTAGAAAAAGTAATTTCTAGTTACCGAGAAAAAGCTATTTGAAAGCAAATAATCGGTGAATAGAAGTTGCTTTTTTCTTAAAATTAGTGTAAAATGAAAATATAGACAAGAAAAAAGGGCGCACTTAAGCGAGTGAATTCAAATTAATTTTTTTTAATGTAAGACTAATTTCTATTCACTTCCTTTGTGTCACAACAGTGGCATATTCAGTTATGTGGATACTTCTTGTTATATAATTTGGATTATTTTAAAAGATAAGGTTGTAGGGTGACCTTGTCTTTTTCAATCTTTTGTATATTTAATTTATCTATTGTATCTTTGCCATAGAAAAATTCAAAAGCTTCATATGGAGTTTTTCCACCTAATGCTTTTCTAGGTACTGAATTAATATGTGAGAACATTAGATTTAGCTTGTCCTGAGTTAAGTCCTTAAGATTTTTCTTCTTTGGAATAATGTCACGTATGAATATGTGGTTATTCTCTACATGAGGTTTTTGACTAGGCATTTGAGCATCACAGTAAAATATATTACTTCTAATTTCACCAGTCTCAGAATTGATTTCAAAAAGTTTAGGCTTAGCAAATTCTGATCCTCTATCTGTAAGAATTAATCCAAATAACTTGTTATACATATCCTCAGATAAAATATCCTGGAAATAATTAAGAGAATCAGACATTTCTTCTGCTGTCTTATGTTGTTTTAATAATCCAATCATAAATCCTGTATTTTCAAAAATGAATGTTTGAATATATGGACCATCTGGGTTATTGTATACTGTATCCATTTCAGTTGTAGGAGAGCTCTGATTGTTCTTAACGAATTCTAAATAGTCTTCATACTTTCTTCCAGTGTAATCGGCACTTTCAGCTCTTTTCTTAATTTTAGCCTTGCCAGATATTTTTCTTCTAACTTTTCTTCTTAATTCAAGATTGGTAACACCCCAATCTTTAAATAAGCCCATTTCAATGTATGTATAAATAGTCTTTTCACATTGTTTAATTTCTTTATGGTTTTCTAAAATTGTGTAAATGGATTGCCCCTGCTTAATTAAAGGACAAATGATATGAGCTAGTTCAAAGAGTTCTGTTGTATTTAAATTAACACCTTGTCTAGAGTCTTTTAAAGAATATTCATAATTCTTTTGAGCAACATTTGCGTAGTAAAAATATTTAGCTTTTTTACATTTAGAGATATTTTCACAATTATTACAAGCACCAACAAATCTATCTCTTTGAAGGCAAGGAACTTCTTCAAAGTCCTTACATTTACTAACACAAACTTTACATTCATTAAAATGCTTACACATCCAAGGAGATTCATTAGTTTTAGAATATCTACGTTTTCTGTTGTTTTTAATTTCTTTTCCTATTGTAGATTGACATTTGTTAAGCTCTTTAGCAGTTTCAAATTTTCTTAATCTTTTGCAAATGTTTTGTTCAATAATTTTCCTATCTTCTAAAGAAAGATGTTTACCTTTTAAACCCATAGAATACCTTCTTTCTCAAGAAGTATCCACAATTATATTATACCACAAATTTGATTTAATCTTACACTAACTGTTAGTTTACTACTAAATTCTAGTTATTTAATATTAAATAGAATTTACTTTTTCAATTAACTTTTTTATTTGATGCTAAATAAAGCATCTTTTTTTCTTGCAAATAAAATTTAGCTATGCTAGAATTAGCAAAGATATTAAATAATTTATTAAATTAATTTTAATTAAAAATAAAAAGATTAAACTTAGAGAAAGGATATATTTATGAATATAGTAGATATAATAGCAAATGAGCTTAATATAAAAAAATATCAAGTAGAAAAAACAATAGAGCTAATAGACATGGGAAACACAATACCTTTTATTGCAAGATATAGAAAAGAAGTAACAGGAGGACTTAGTGATGAGGTATTAAGAAACCTAGATGAAAGATTGAAATACTTAAGAAACTTAGAAGCAAGAAAAGGGGAGGTTAAAACTTCTATAGAAAACCAAGGAAAATTAACAGATGAGATAGTAAAAAATCTAGAAATAGCAAAAACTTTGGCAGAGGTTGAAGATATATATAGACCATTTAAGCAAAAGAAAAAGACTAGAGCAACAGTTGCAAAAGCAAATGGATTAGAACCTTTAGCTTTAATAATTAAAGAGCAAAAAGAAACTAAACCAATAGAAGAAATAGCAAAAAAATATTTAAATGAAAATGTAAAAACACTTGAAGATGCCATACAAGGTGCAAAAGATATTATAGCAGAAGAAATTTCAGATGATCCTGAATTTAGAAAACAAATTAAGAAAATATATTATAGAGAAGGATATATAGTTACTAAAAATTCTAAAGAAGAAAATCCTACATATGCAATGTATAATGACTTCAAAGAAAAATTAAGTACTATTCCAAGTCATAGAATACTAGCAATAAATAGAGGAGAAAAAGAAGAATTTTTAAAAGTTACAATAGAAAAGCCAGTAGATAAAATATTAGAGTACATAGGTAAGAGAATAATTAGAAATGAAAAATATGAAAATATTTTAAAAGAAACAATAGAAGATAGTTTTAAAAGACTAATAGAACCATCAGTAGATAGAGAAATAAGAGCAGATTTAACAGAAAAAGCAGACAAGCAGGCTATAGAAGTATTTGGAAAAAATGCTAAACAATTATTATTAGGTGCCCCACTAAAAGGCTTAATAGTTTTAGGCTTTGACCCTGCATATAGAACTGGATGTAAACTAGCTGTAATAGATGAAACAGGTAAAGTATTAGATACAGGAGTTATATATCCAACAGAACCACAAAATGATATAGAAGGCTCTGAAAAAGAACTTATAAAGCTTATTGTAAAGAACAATATTCAGATGATAGCAATCGGTAATGGAACTGCATCAAGAGAATCTGAAAACTTTGTAGCTAATACCATAAAAAAAGTTAAAGAAACTTTAAATAAAGATGTATATTATACAATTGTAAGTGAAGCGGGAGCATCAGTATATTCTGCATCTAAACTTGCAACAGAAGAATATCCAGACTTAAATGTATCACTTAGAGGTGCAATATCTATTGCAAGAAGACTTCAAGACCCCCTTGCTGAATTTGTTAAAATTGATCCTAAAGCAATTGGAATAGGACAATACCAACATGATGTAGACCAAAAGAAATTGTCTGAAAGTTTAGAGGGCGTTGTAGAAGATGCAGTAAATACAGTTGGCGTTGATGTAAATACTGCAACTCCATCACTACTTTCTTATGTATCAGGTATAAATAAAACAATTGCCAAAAATATTGTGAAATATAGAGATGAACATGGAAGTATAAAAGAAAGAAAAGAATTATTAAAAGTACCTAAACTAGGAAAAGTAGCTTATGAACAATGTGCAGGATTTATTAGAGTAATAGGTGGAACTAATCCACTAGAGATAACTGCAGTTCATCCTGAAAGTTATGAAATAGCAGAAAATTTATTAAAAATAATAGGCTTTACTAAACAAGATTTATTAGATAAAGAAAAGTTAAATCAAATAAAGGAAAGATTAAGCAAAATAAATATTAAGGATATATCTAATAAATTAAATGTAGGAGAAATGACTTTAGAAGACATTGTAAAAGAACTATCTAAACCAGGAAGAGACCCAAGAGAAGATATGCCAAAGCCAATATTAAGAAGTGATGTATTAAAATTCGAAGATTTAAAAGAAGGTATGATTCTAAACGGAACAGTTAGAAATATTACAGATTTTGGTGCATTTGTAGATGTTGGAGTAAAACATGATGGATTAGTACATATATCTGAACTAAGTGATAAATTTGTAAAAAAGCCAAGTGATGTAGTATCTATTGGAGATATAGTAAAAGTTAAAGTAATAGGAATAGACAAAGAAAGACAAAAAGTAAAACTATCTATGAAAGGGATAGAATAAATAAAAAACAGTTAAGAAAAAATAAGAATAAAATTAAAATAAAAAATATAAAATTTCTTGCATAAAAATATTGACTATTGAAAAAATTATATATAAAATAACTAAAGAAAGAGAGGAGAATATGAAAAAAACATTTAAAAAACAGAAAATAATAATATTAATAGCAATTGCTTTAATTATAGTTATTATAGGAATACTAATAGGAACTAATGCTATTAAAGTAAATATTCTAACAGGTAAATTTAATTCAGCAAATAATGGTTCTAGTAATGGAAACTTATTACCAGAATATATTAAAGCAGGAATAACTTTAGGTGGAGTAACAGGAACATTAGAAGACTTAGACACATCAGATGCAACAGCAACATCAGAAGATATAGCATTAGGAAAAACTGCATATGTAAAAGGCAAAAAAATAACAGGAACAAGAGCAGAACCAATTTCAAAAACAGATTCGTATGTTGGTTATTATGCGGATATAGAAGGAGATGGAATTGTTGATGGAGTAATATATGCTGATTTAGCAATTGGAGGAAGCGGAGAATGGCGGAGTAAAAAATGGAAAATATGAAATACCTATTGAAACAGATTTAAAAGACTATTATATTATTCAAGAAGAATATAATAATCACTTTGGCACAAAAAAAGTAATATCACCAATGAAGGGAACAAGTGGGAAGGATAGATTCTATGTGATGGCACTAGAAGACATAAATTATGGGACGTATTATTGTTGGTATCAAGCAGCATCAGGAAATTTGGATAATACTGTATCACCAAATTTTAATGATTTTGGCTTTGGAAGAGAATTTACAGAATATGTAATGGCAAAATGGAATGATTCAAGTTTACCATGGGGAGAACACAATAGTGGTGATTATTTAGATTTGTGGGGAATAATAGAAAATGAAATAAATAAAGGATGGTTTGTACCATCAAAAGCAGAATGGGCAGCATTTGGATCAGCTTTGGGTATAAATTTTAATTATGCTGATTATGGTCTTAACTTCCAATACTGGACTTCTTCTCAATGTAATTCTCGAAACGTATACTTAGTTTTATATTTTACCGGAGAAGGCATTGGTGGTATAGCATATAACACCAATTTGCGAGATGATGCTGCTGTCCGTTTAAGCATTACTGTATGATTTGATTAAAAATAATTTATAAATTGTATAAGCAATATAATAAAATATTTTGAGTATCTATTTAATTTGATTTCTTATAAAATATATTTTTTGAAGATCATTCTAATGATTATGATAGAAGTACAATTATATAAAAAGTAATTTTTAATCTATCTAAATAAAAATGTTAAATAAAAGTTGCTTTTTTATTAAAATTAGTGTAAAATGAAAATATAGACAAGAAAAAAGGGAGCATTTAAGCGAGTGAATTCAAATTAATTTTTTGGAGTGTAAGACTAATTTCTATTCACTTCATTTGTGTCACAACAGTGGCATATTCAGTTATGTGGATACTTCTTGTTATTAAATTAAAGATGTTTGCTTTATTTTAGAAGATAAGGTTGTAGTGTGACCTTATCTTTTTCAATTTTTTGTATGTTTAATTTATCTATTGTATCTTTACCATAGAAAAATTCGAAAACTTCATATGGAGTTTTTCCACCTAATGCCTTTCTAGGTACTGAATTAATATGTGAGAACATTAGATTTAGCTTGTCCTGAGTCAAGGCTTTAAGACTTTTCTTCTTTGGAATAATGTCACGTATGAATATGTGGTTATTCTCTACATGAGGTTTCTGGCTAGGCATTTGAGCATCACAGTAAAATATATTACTTCTAATTTCACCAGTCTCAGAATTGATTTCAAAGAGTTTAGGCTTAGCAAATTCTGACCCTCTATCTGTAAGAAGTAATCCAAATAACTTGTTATATATATCCTCAGATAGAATATTCTGGAAATAATTAAGAGAATCAGACATTTCTTCTATTGTCTTATGTTGTTTTAACAATCCAATCATAAAGCCTGTATTTTCAAATATGAATGTTTGAATATATGGACCGTCTAGGTTATTGTATGCAGTATCCATTTCAGTTGTAGGAGAGCTCTAATTGTTCTTAATGAATTCTAAATAGTCTTCATACTTTCTTCCAGTGTAATCGGCACTTTCAGATTTTTTCTTAAGTTTAATTTTACCAGATATTTTTCTTCTAGCTTTTCTTCTCAATTCTAGATTAGTAACACCCCAATCTTTGAATAAACCCATTTCAATATATGTATAAATAGTCTTTACACATTGTTTAATTTCTTTATGGTTTTCTAAAATTGTATAAATTGATTGTCCTTGCTTAATTAAAGGACAAATGATATGAGCTAGTTCAAAAAAGTTCTGTTGTATTTAAATTAACACCTTGTCTATAGTCTCTTAAAGAATATTCATAATTCTTTTGAGCAACATTTGCGTAGTAAAAATATTTAGCCTTTTTACATTTAGAGATATTTTCACAATTATTACAAGCACCAACAAATCTATCTCTTTGAAGGCAAGGAACTTCTTCAAAGTCCTTACATTTACTAACACAAACTTTACATTCATTAAAATGCTTACACATCCAAGGAGATTCATTAGTTTTAGAATATCTACGTTTTCTGTTGTTTTTAATTTCTTTTCCTATTGTAGATTGACATTTGTTAAGCTCTTTAGCAGTTTCAAATTTTCTTAATCTTTTGCAAATGTTTTGTTCAATAATTTTCCTATCTTCTAAAGAAAGATGTTTACCTTTTAAACCCATAGAATACCTTCTTTCTCAAGAAGTATCCACAATTATATTATACCACAAATTTGATTTAATCTTACACTAACTGTTAGTTTACTACTAAATTCTAGTTATTTAATATTAAATAGAATTTACTTTTTCAATTAACTTCGTTAAAAAAATAAGAAAAAATTTAATAAACTAGTTGACAAATACAATATGTTGTAGTACAATAATGTATGTGTCAACTAGATATTAGTTGCAACTAGAGTTATGAGTCATTAGCTCAGTTGGTAGAGCACTTGACTTTTAATCAAGTTGTCCGGGGTTCGATTCCCCGATGGCTCACCATTCATTTAGGATTTATGCAAATAAATCCTAATAATTATTATTGGCCCCGTGGTCAAGCGGTTAAGACATCGCCCTTTCACGGCGGAGACATGGGTTCGATTCCCGTCGGGGTCACCAAATACGCCACTTTAGCTCAGCTGGTAGAGCAACTGACTTGTGGGATAGGTAATATTAATTACTTTGAACTATCTTGCACCTTTGTGAGGAAACTTGCAAAGTGGACATCGCTAATTCGGGGAAGACTAAATAGAAATATATGTTAATCCCGAGCTAGAAAGCAATTTCGAGTGTAGAGACTTTATACGATGTGCCTAAGGTTTATCTATGGCAAAGAGAAAGTCCAGACCACAAACATTATATGGCAATGAAAATTGTAGTGGTATGAATCAGTAGGTCGTCCGTTCAAATCGGACAAGTGGCTCCATTATTAAAGGTCGATAATTTTAGTTAAGCTATTGTTATTGGCTTTTATTTTTTTATATAATTAAATATAATGACATCATAATTTTTATATTACATAAAAAGAGGAAAGGAAACTTTTATGAATTGTTTAAATTGTGGTAGAAAAATCTCTCGAAAGAAGAAATTTTGTAATAATAAATGTCAAAAAGAATATCAATATATAACATATATTAAAAAATGGAAAAATAATGAAGTTAATGGATTAAGAGGAGCTTATCAAACTTCATTATATATAAAAGACTATTTATATAAAAAATATAATAATAAGTGTGCAAGATGTGGTTGGAACGAAATTAATCCATATACAGGAAACATTCCTTTAGAAATTGAGCATATTGATGGTAATTATTTAAACAATAAGGAGGAAAATTTAATCTTGTTATGCCCAAATTGTCATTCTTTAACTAGTACATATAAAGGAGCAAATAGAAATGGTAGAAAATCAAGAAAAAAATATAGAGAGTAAAGTTGCAATAGTAACAGGTGGATCAAGAGGAATAGGAGCTTCAATAGTAAAAAAATTGGCTCAAAATGGATATATTGTTGTATTAAATTATAATAAATCAGAAAAAGAAGCAAAAGAAATAGAAAATAAATTTGATAACATTTATTCTTATGAGGCTGACATATCAAATTATGATGAAGTAAAAGGACTAATAGATTTTACTATAAATAAATTTGGAAAAATAGATTTGTTAGTAAATAATGCTGGAATTGACTTAGTAAAAACAATAAATGATACAAAGATAGAGGAATTTGACAAAGTATTAAAAACAAATTTATACTCAGCATTTTATACATCAAAAGAAGTATCAAAATATATGATAAATAATAAATCAGGAAAGATAATAAATATAAGCTCTATATGGGGAATAATTGGAGCATCATGTGAAATGGCTTACTCAGTTAGTAAAGCAGGATTAGACGCAATGACTAAATCATTGGCAAAAGAACTTGGACCATCTAATATACAAGTAAATAGTATAGCTCCTGGAATAATAGACACTGATATGAATAAGTTTCTTACAAAAGAAGAAAAAGAGCAAATAATTTCAGAAATACCACTAGAGCATATTGGAAATGTAGAGGATGTAGCAGATTGCGTACTATTTTTAGCAAATGCAGAATATATTACTGGACAAGTTATACAAGTAAATGGTGGTTGGAATATATAAAGAAAGCATTAAAAAAGCTTTCTTTTTTTAAATAAAAAAACTCATAGCTAAACTATGGGTTCTTTGATTAAAATTTATTGATTAACGTCTTCTGATTTCTTTTTATAATTTCCAGTTATAATTTTTGGCAAATATTTAATAATTTTATAAACAGCAAGTTTAATCTTTTTACTCCATAAATAACTCTTTCTTAATCTTCTAGGTGTTTCTAAAGAATTATTTTCAACAACAGCAAGTGAAACAGGAGCTTCTTCAACTTTAAATGTATAATTTTGACCTTCGTTATTATCCCAATCATTATTAGAGTTTCTGAAACATAAATTTAATTTATCACTATTATTTAATTGTAATTCAACTTGAAATCCTAATTCTGTTTTGATCATAGGAACATCAGAAACGTTATCCCAATTATCACCAAATCCATAATGAATAAATACTTCTTCAGATCCATTCTGAAAAAGTTTACCTGTATAAGATATTTTAACATTTGAATTTTGTATTAACTTATCAGTATTAAAAAATATATTTTTAACTAATTCCATAACTTTCTCCTATGATTAAACTGTATTAATTATATTATTATTTGACAAAATTTTCAATAGATTAATAAATTTGTATTATAAATGTAAAAAAAGTGTAATATTTCTGAAAGAATATTACACTAATTGTTTATTTCTCTAGCTTTCCAAGTACTTTTCCAATTATATAAAAGTTGTCTTTTGAAGTAATAATTATATCTGGAATATCATCAACTTCTGCTCTTAATACTAAGTCATTTTTTCTAACAATGAATTTTCTTATTAAATATTCCCCTTTATATTCAAAAAGACCAAAATCTTTATTATTTAATGGAGTATTTAGTTCAATAAAAACATAATCATTCTGTTTAAATTTTGGAGACATAGAATCATCTTCTACTCTTAAACAAATAGAGGCAGATGAGTATTCTTTAGGTACATTTGCAAAACCGACAAGGTTATCAAACATTGGAACAGAATCATATTTAATATGATTAACAACTTCATAATCTAATTGTTCTTGAGTTAACTTTTTATCATAAGTATACATTATTGGTTGATAAGGAACATTTAAAGCATCACAAAGAGATTTTAAAGCTTTGTGACTGGGATTTCTTTCACCCTTTTCAATATGTGTTAAATGGCCAACATTAATATTGGTTTCTTTAGCAATATTAGTTTTTGAAAGATTTTTATCTTCTCTTATTTTAGAAAGCATATCTCCTATCATAAAATCAATCCTTTCCTTTATATATAAAACATTTATCCTTAAAAAATGTATCTTAAATTCGACATAATTATACAAAATTCTGCAAAAAATGTCTAGTAAATAAAATAAAATATTGTAAAAAAAATTGCATTATGATATTATTTTATATAGATAAATAATCAACAAAATATAAAATAAATGACATGATTTTTACTAATTAACATAGAATAAATAAGAAAAATCAAAATAGAATATTATATAGAAATAAAAAAATAAGGAAATTATATAATGAAAAATATTAAAAAAGCAAAATTAAATTATAGTAAAAAAATTATAATAATTTTATGTATTGTAGCATTTGTAATATTTATTTCAGTTGTTTTTAGTTTAATAAATATAGGAAATAATAAAATATATCCTAATATAAAAGTACAGGGATTATCTGTGTATGGAAAAGAGCAAGAAGAGGTAAATACTGAATTAAATAAAATATATAATGAAAAAAAATTAGCTGGGATAAAATTAAAGCAAGGAGATTATGAAACTATAATTTCTTTTGACCAACTTGGAATAACTTGCAATGTGGGAGATGCTGTAACAGAGGCTTATGCCATTGGAAGAAGAGGTAATATTATAACAAATAATTATAATATTTTACTAAGATATTTTATACCAAAAGATATAGAAGTTAATTTTACAATAGATGAAAACAGTATAGATAAAGTTATAGAAGATGTAGAATCAAAATTACCTAATGTAGTGGTAGATAATGATTATTATATTGATGGAGATAAATTAATAATAACAAAAGGAAAAAGTGGAGTTATTATTAATAAAGATGAATTAAAAGAAAAAATAATAGAAGAAATAAAAGATTTTTCTAATGAAGATTATACCATAGAAATACCAGTAACAGAAAAATCACCAGAAGGGATAGATATAGCTAAAATTGCAGATGAAATTACATGTGAGCCACAAAATGCATATTTAAGCGAAAATCCACTTGAAGTTCATGCAGATAAAGATGGGATAGCGCTTGCAATATCACTAAATGAAGCAAAATCTATACTAGCAGAAGATAAAGAAGAATATGAAATACCTTTAACTATAACAAAAGCTGAAATTAAAGTATCAGACTTAGGTGAAGATGCATTTCCTAATCTATTAGGAACCTGTACAACAAATTATGATGCAAGTAATATAAACAGAAATAATAATTTGATGCTGGCTGCAGAAAAAATAAATGAGACAATTGTAAATCCAGGAGAAACTTTTTCATATAATCAAACAATAGGTCAAAGAACAATAGCAGCTGGATTTAAAGAAGCTAAAGCCTATGCTAATGGAAAAGTTGTACTAGATGTAGGAGGAGGAATATGTCAACTTTCCTCAACATTATACAATTCAGTATTACTTTCTAATTTAGAAGTTGTAGAAAGAAGAAGTCATTATTTTGAAACTTCATACTTACCTGCAGGAAGAGATGCTACAGTATCATGGGGATCAGTAGATTTTAAATTTAAAAATAACAGAAAATATCCTATAAAAATAGTAGCTTCAGCAAAAGATGGAGTGGTAAAAGTAGATATTTATGGGATAAAGCAAGATGATGATTATGATGTAACAATAGAATCACAAGAAACAAGTGTAATACCAATGGAGACTATATATGAAGAAGATAATTCTTTAGAAAAAGGAGAGCAGGTAGTTTCTCAAAAAGGTGCAGATGGATGTACAAGTGAGACATATAAAACTCTTTCAAGAAATGGAATAGTTATTTCAAAAGCATTAGTTTCAAAAGACACATATAATGATTTACCAACTATAATAAAAGAAAATAAATAGATATAAAAAATCCTTCAAAACACAGTAAAGTGAATTGAAGGACTAAATTTTTGGTGCACCTCCGGGGGGTCGAACCCCGGACCTTCTGATTAAGAGTCAGCTGCTCTACCAACTGAGCTAGAGGTGCATAAAAATTATCAACATAATTTATTATAATACTTATATCTAATTTTGTCAACCAAAACGAATAATAAATTTTGCAAATAAAGTTGAAAATAATTTGCAAAATGATATAATTTAAACGAAAATAAAATTATGTATAGAATAGGAAAAGGAGTATTTTATGTTTAGAAATAGAGGAGAAGTTCCTAATATTAATATAGGACAAGAAGATAATAAATCGAGTGGATATAGTGCACCACATTATTCAAACTATTGGAATGGAAGATTTATTATAGTAAATTACGACAAGTCATTTGTTGCAATTTCATTGATAACTACGTTTATAATATTGGTGACAGGTTTTTGTGCATATCTTTTTGCATACAAATTACCATTTGAAGATCCTATTGCTAATGTAAAAAATAATTTCTTAACAGCGCAGCTTATTTTTTTATTAGTACCTATTATTTTAACAATTTTAGCGGTATTTTTAACAAAAAGTAATAAAGAAAATCTTGTTAAGTATTTAAGAATTATAGCTATATTATCATTAATATCAATTTTAATACTTTGGGGAGTTAAATTTTATTTAGATAATAAATATAATAGCGAAAATATATTTGCTTCATATTATGATGAATATGAGGGAAAAAATAATGATGAAGATTCAAAAAGAATAACAATTGGACTTTCAGGAATAAATGTATCATCTCCTAAACAAGCATATATTACTAAAAATAAAGATGCTTATACTAATTTTACTATAAAAACAATGATATATATATTTCTTCAATTTTTAGCAGTAATATTTATATTATATTTTTCATTTAGAATCGAGCATATTGAAAAAAGAAAAGATAAACTAAAAAAGGAAGATGAAGTATTATTTGATGAAAAACAAAATGTTAAATTCTAAATTTTTTAATATTAAAAGACCTTAATAATAAGGTCTTTTAGTATTTATAATTTTTCATAAAATGCATCAGTAGGATCATTATTTTTATCTGTACCATCAGCTCTTCTTATAGATTTATAAGCCAAAAACAATAAAATAATTATAGCAACAATTGTTACATCAAAAAGATAAGGTTCAATATAATAAAAGAACTGATCAGAAGAAGCATAATAAAAAATTACTTCATTAATTACTTCTTTAATATTTACAAACAGATTTATTAAATCATAAATAATAAGCCAACCTAAAGGAATCATTGCAATTATAGTATAGTTTTTTGATTTAGGAAAATCTTTAAGCTTAATTTTATTTAGTGCTAGAATAGTAAATATAAAAGAAATTATTTCAAATATTAAACCAAAATCAAAATTACCAAAAAATAAAGCAATTGCATATGTGCAAAAACTAAAAATAAATATTCCAATACAATATTTAAAGATATTAATTGCTTTATCACAATAAACTTTTTCAATATGTTCTTTATTCTTTAAATCTTCTGTATCCATAATAGTACTTTCTTAAAAATATATTTTTATATTATTTTATATTTTAAAAATAAATATTTCAATAGAAATTCTTAAAAACAACTATTATATTGAAAAATTTAACTTAGCAATAAGAAGCTAAAACTAAAAATAAAAAAGAAAGTTTTACTAAGTAACAGAAAAATATTAAATAAAGGATTTACATAATTAGCACAATATAGTATAATATATAAAGTAGTATAATAAGGAGATTTATAATGTATAGTAAAGAAATAAAAGAAAAAGCATTAGATTTATTATCACAAGGTAAAAATGCTAAAAGTGTTCAAAGTGTTTTAGCTGAGGAATATGAGCTAACAATATCAATTCCAACTATTTATTCTTGGAAGAAGAAAGCTAGAGAAGTTTCTAACGAGGAGAAAAGTAGTGCTAGTAAAAGTACTGAACCACCAATTGAACAAGATAAAATAAGTGAGGATAAAGGAGATCAATCTGATGAAGATATTACATCAACTAGTGAAGAAGATAAAGGAGAAACAAGCCAAAAATCTGACATACATAATAGGTCTATTGATGGAAAAAGAACTTATAAATCAGGTAAACCAGTATATGTAGATAAAAATATAGTATTCCTGGTAAATATTATTAGAAAAATAAAATCATTAATAAATCAAAAATTATATACAGATGCTTTAAGTTTATGTAAGAAATATACAACAGAATATTATGCAAATAAATATCCAAAATTAGTAGCATCTATAGAAAACCAAAAATTGCAGGCGATGATAGGATTACAAATGAATGAAACTGCATTAGAATTAGAAGCAAAATTAGAAAAAAAATACCCATTGAATATACCATATTATAGAATTCAAAAAATAAAGGCTTTAGTTAATTTTTATGATATTCAACAAGTAAAAAATTTAACTAAAAAATATGAAGAAGATAATCCTACATTTGCCAAAACTTTTGCATCTTTAAGATTGAATGCACAATTGAACTTTGAAGAATACGATAAAGTGCTAGAAGAAGTAGATGAATTAATTGAAAAATATGGTATAAAATTTTTGGGAAGTATTAAAATAAGTGCCTTAATAGGTTTAGAGCGCTATGATGAAGCAATAGAAATTTCAAGAACTTATGAGAGTAAACTTAATTCTATTAGAGATTATAAAAATGCATCAGTACTAGTATCTCAAAGAATAACAGCATTAATGAAAAATAAAGAATATGAACAAGCAGTAAACGAAGCAAGAGAAGCTATTAGAAAGTATCCTTTTGAAAATCATACGTATGAAAGCCAAATTATTTCTATATTAGTAGAAACTAAAGGAATAGAAGAAGCGACTAAAGCTATAGAAATATTAAAAAAACAAAGTCCTCAATTTAGTCAACAATATGATTCACAATTAA
This sequence comes from uncultured Clostridia bacterium, assembly GCA_944392515.1. Taxonomy (GTDB): domain Bacteria; phylum Bacillota; class Clostridia; order TANB77; family CAG-508; genus CAG-793. The sequence continues at coordinate 20,429 of CALXWV010000012.1, read as the reverse complement.
TTGAGGCATTGATAAGTGCAAAACAATATCAAGAGGCAATAGAAAAAACAAGAGAATTAGAGGATAAATATGGAGTAAAAGTAGGAGATAAATTTGCTTCTCAAAGAATAAAAGCATTGATTAAATTTGGAAAGTTTGATGAAGCAGAAAAAGATGCTATTGATAGTGAAAAAAAATATCCTAAAAGTGGAGAATGGTTTTCTTCACAAAGGCTAGAAATATTAATAGAAAAAGGTGAATTAGAAAGAGCAAAGACTTTTGCAAATAAGATGCTTATTAAATATCCAAATAGTAAAGCTATTTGGTTAATGAGCATAAAGAAAATTAATGATAAAATAGCACTTGAAAAGGCGAAAAAGGACAATCAAGTAGTTGAAACTCAAGAACAAGCAGTAAGTAAGGAGGTTCAATCATCTTTAATAGAAGAAGTTAGTAGCTTACAACCACAAGAAGAAAATAATGCATATGTACCGCATATTGAAGAAAAGCCAAAAGTTTCACTACAAGAAATATTAGAAATGAGCGAAGAAAAATTTGAAAATTACGCAAAAACATTGCAAGATAGAGAAAAACTTTTCTCAGTGGTAGCTAGATGCAAAAAACAAAATCAAGATAAACTTGCAATCGGATACATAGATATGTATTTAAAAAAGAAAGAAAATGCAGATGAAGCTTTAGCGAAACAATTAAAAATAATGGCAAAGGCCAAAACACCAATATTTGATGAGTCAAAATGGAATACATTATCCAAAAAATTTAACTTAGACTTTAATAGTGGTGCTAAAACATTATTAAATCAAATGATAGAATTAGCAAAACAAATTAATAATTATCCATTTGATTTACAAATAGATAGTAAAAGTCTATTAGCTATACAACAATTAACAAAAGCAAAATTAAATCCAGATTATCCAGATGGAGAACCAAGAATAGAAACAGAGAGGTAAAAAACTATGGCAAATATATTAGACTACATAAGAGAACTAGGAAATAATACATTTCAAAAAGTTAAGCTTAATGAAATAGATAACCTAATTTTTTCTAGGTTATCTTATTTGCCGTTTGAGAGTATAAAGTTAGAAGAAAAAGAAACTTTTGAATCTATTTATAAAAAAATGAATTCAGTAAACATAAATGAATATAATATGAAGCAGGATAAAGAATTGATAGAATTAGTTGGAACTTGCAATAGATATAAAAATTTAATAGTGACTGACTATTATTTTTCTAGAGATGAAAAGAAAGAAAAACAATTTGTGGCAATTACAATTCATCTAGAAAATGGAGAACTTTATTTATCTTATGGAGGTACAGATAATACTTTAGTTGGATGGAAAGAAGATTTTAACTTAAGTTTTATGTTGCATATTCCTTCTCAATTAGAGGCAATTAAATATATTAGAAAGATATCTGCTAAATATAACCTAAAAATGCATTTAGGAGGTCATTCAAAAGGCGGAAATCTGGCAGTTTATGCAGGAGTATTTTGCAATAAAAAAATTCAAGATAAAATAATAGATATAACAAATTTTGATGGACCAGGAGTAGACAAAACAGTAATAGAAAATGAAAAATATATAAGAATATTAAATAAGATAAATACATATATACCACAGTCTTCAATAATAGGTAGATTATTGGAACATGAAGAACAATATATAATTGTTAGAAGTACACAAATCTCAGTTATGCAACATGATATTTTTTCATGGGTAGTAAACGGAATAGAATTAGAAAAATTAGATAAAGTAACAAATGGAAGTGATATGATAAATGAAACTGTAAGAAACTATTTGAAAGCAACTAGCCCTAAACAACGAGAACAATTTATAAATATAATGTATGAAATAGTTACTAAAACAAAGGCTAAAACATTTAAAGAATTTACAGCTTCATGGACTAAAAATATAGGAATAATATTAAAATCATATAAAGATATTAGTAGTGAAGACAAAAAAATAATAGGACAAATGCTTTTAAGTTTCTTTACAGCTGCTAAAGACTGTATAAAAGAAAAAATAATTTAAAATAAAAAGATAATTAAAATATTGCATAAGGGGGATAAGTATTATGATAAAAATATATAATACAGACATAAATACAAATAATTTTAAAGAAATAAATGAATACAAAGAAGGTTCATGGATTGATATGATAAATCCAAGTGAAGATGAAATAAAAACAGTATGTAGTAAATTAAATATACAAGAGGATTTTATAAGATATTCTCTAGATAGTGAGGAAAAAGCCAGAATAGATTATGAAGAAGATGATGATACAGTTTTATTCATAATGGACGTTCCTATAAAAGAAGCAGAAGAAAATCATGAAATTTATACAACAATGCCATTTGGTATGATAGTTGTAAGAGATGATTATATAATTACTGTATCATTAAAAAAATTAGATGTATTAAAAGATTTTAGAGATAATAAAGTTAAGGGTTTTTCTACATATAAAAAGAGTAGATTTATACTTCAAACAATGTTTAAAAATTCATCTAGTTATTTGACATATTTAAAATTAATAAATAGAGAAACAGATGTTGCAGAAAATAGATTAAAAGATTCAATGAAAAATAGAGAATTATTAAAGCTTTTAGATTTAGAGAAATCTTTGGTATATTTTATAACATCATTAAGAGCTAATGAAGCAGTAATGGAAAGAACAATAAAAATAAAAAATATCAAGCTATATGAAGATGATGAAGATATACTAGAAGATGCTATTATCGAAAATAAACAGGCTATTGAGATGAGTAAAATATATAAAGATATTTTAGATAGTACTATGGATGCTTATTCATCTATTATATCTAATAACTTAAATGAAGTAATGAAACTTTTAACATCTATAACAATTATAATATCAATTCCAACATTAATAGCTTCTCTTTGGGGAATGAATGTTGAAGTACCTTTTGAAATTGCAAAATATGGTTTCTGGATATTATGTGCAATAGCTTTTGTAGTTACTGCAGGAACAATAGCTTTATTAAACAAAAAGGGTATGCTAGGAAAATAAAGAGGAACATAACACTTGCCTAATTATACATAATTTGGTATAATAAGGCTCAAAGTTAAAAAGGTTTATAGGTAGCCTAAAAAGCCTAAATAAAGAAAAGGAGAGTTGCATAATTTTTATGCAATATAAAGAAAAATGCTAACAGTTAATAATGTATCAGTAAGATTTGGTAAAAGATCTTTATATGAAGATGTAAACATTAAGTTTAATAAAGGATGCTGCTATGGTATTATAGGAGCTAATGGAACTGGAAAATCAACATTTTTAAAAGTTTTATCTGGTGAATTAGAACCAAGTAAAGGTGACGTAAGTAAAGAAAAAAATGAAAGAATATCAGTACTTAATCAGAACCACTTTGCTTTTGAAGAATATACAGTAATTGATACTGTTATAATGGGAAATAAAGAATTATACCAGATAAAAACAGAAAAAGACGCTATTTATGCGAAACCAGATTTTAATGAAGAAGATGGAATGAAAGCAGCAAAATTAGAAGAAAGATTTGCTGAACTAGATGGTTGGAATGCAGAATCTGATGCAGAACAATTATTGAATAATTTAGGAATTTCACCAGAAAAACATTATAAAATGATGAGTGAAATAGAAGCAAAAGAAAAAGTTAAAGTTTTATTAGCTCAAGCTTTATTTGGTAATCCAGATATATTACTATTAGATGAGCCAACAAACGATTTGGATTTAAAAACAATATCTTGGCTTGAAGAATTTTTAATTAATTTTGAAAATACTGTAATAGTTGTATCACATGATAGATATTTCTTAAATAAAGTATGTACTCACATATGTGATGTAGATTATGGTGAAATAAAAGTATATCCTGGTAACTATGATTTCTGGTATGAATCAAGTCAATTAATTCAAAAACAAATGAGAGAGCAAAATAAGAAAAAGGAAGAAAAAATAAAAGAATTACAAGAATTTATTGCAAGATTTAGTGCTAATGCATCAAAATCTAAACAAGCAACATCAAGAAAGAAATCATTAGAGAAAATTCAATTAGATGAAATAAAACCTTCAAATAGAAAATATCCATATATAGATTTTAAACCAGATAGAGAACCTGGTAATGAAATATTAGAAGTAAAAAATTTAACTAAAACTATAAATGGAGAAAAAATACTAGATAATATTTCATTTAAAGTAAAGAGTAAAGATAAAATAGCAGTACTAGCTGAAAACGAAAATGCAATTACAGTATTATTTCAAATTTTAGCAGGTGAGTTAGAACCAGATTCAGGAGAAATAAAATGGGGAACAACAATTACAAGTAGTTATTTCCCAAAGGATAATAATTATCTATTTAACTCAAATGAATCAATAACAGATTGGTTAAGAGGTTATTCAAAAGATCCTGATGAAACATATGTAAGAAGCTTTTTAGGGAGAATGCTATTTTCAGGAGAAGAAGCATTAAAACCTGTAAATGTATTATCTGGTGGAGAAAAAGTAAGATGTGTACTTTCTAAAATAATGCTATCTGGAGCTAACTTCTTAATTTTTGATGAACCAACAAACCATTTAGATATGGAAGCAATTACATCATTAAATGATGGAATGAAGAAGTTTACAGGAAACTTAATATTTACATCACATGACCACCAATTAACACAGACTGTTGCAAATAGAATATTTGATATTAAGAAAGACGGATTTGTGGATAGAGAAATAACATATAATGAATACTTAGGTATTGAATAAAAATAAATAATATAATTAAATTGGCTAAATTACTAGATAAATGTTTTAGTAGTTTAGCTTTTTGTTTGTTTTTTTGAATAATAACAACATAATAAAAAGGGGCTCCCCCGAAAGAACGGGGGAGCGAGGTGTGAGATTAGTTCGTCGGCATGAGAGGGCGATAAGTGGGGTTGAACCACTGTGCGGGGTACCAACCAAGAGTTTTTCCAAGGCAGTCTGACACTGACAAAATCAGCATACCAGCCTCCTCTTTAGTAGCCTTAACAAAGTAGAATGTCCCACATTCTAACTTTTGGCTATTTCCTTTTACGAAAGGACAACCACTTATGCCAGTGCCGACGAATTGAACCTGTTCATTCTGATGTGTCATATTAATCACCTCAATATTAATATTGGTACCTATTATTATATCACATTATGTAAAGAAATGCAAATTTTACATTTAAACATAAAAAAGTAAGCATCTTTCTGCTGAAATGCCTACTTCTTTCTTTTTATTTATATTCATTTTTTATTTTTTCTATTTCATCATAGTGATTATCAATTATATCTAAAAATACAGAGCCTATATGTGGGTCAAATTGTGTACCTAGATTTTTCATAATTTCATCTCTAACCACTTCTTTAGGTAAGCTGTCTCTATAAACTCTTCTAGATGACATAGCATCAAATGAGTCTGCAACTGCAGCTATTCTTGCCATAAAAGGAATATTTTCTCCAGATAGACCTTCTGGGTAACCTTTTCCATCAAATCTTTCATGATGATATTTTACAAAAGGTATAATATTTTTAAATACATCACAATCTCCTAAAATATTAACTCCTATCATAGGGTGTTTTTTTATTTCAGCATACTCTTCATCAGTGAGCTTTCCGTTTTTTAAAAGAATGGTATCAGGAATACCAATTTTTCCTACATCATGGAATAAGCCACCGACTTTTAAATCTTCAAGTTCACTATCGCTTAATCCTAGATACTTACCAATTAAAACTGAATAAGCTGAAACTCTATCAGAATGACCTCGAGTATATGAATCTTTTGCTTCAACAGTAGCTCTAATTGTTTGAATTATATCCATATAAGTTTTTTCTAATTTTTTATTAGCATCAGTAAGTTTTTCATTTATTTCACTTATTGTATGTCTTTGTTCTATAGATTTAATTCCTGACTCAATTAATAAAAGTAATTGGTCAAAGTTATCACTTTTTTCACAGTAACCTTGAATATCTAATTGTTTTATTGTATCAAGTGGTGGAGCTAAATCTTTGTGACCTGTAAGTAACAAGATATATAAGTCCTTATCAAATTTTCTTATTTCTTCTACAACTTGATCTCCATGAAGAGGAGACATTATAAAGTCAAGTAAAAGTAAATCATATTTATTTTTTTTCATTTCTTCTAAGGCATCAAGCGGATTTGTAAAAGTTTTTAAGTCATATCCATCTCTCTTTAAAACTACTGTTAATGAGTCTAATATTCCTGGGTCATCATCAACAGCAATAAGTTTAAAAGGTGAAGTTACAACTTCTTGCATATATTTTCTCATATAAACCTCCTATGTCTATTAATTTATCTTTTTTATTCTTTAGGCAATAGAATATTAAATCTAGTACCTTTGCCAACTTCAGACTCAAAATTCATTTCTCCCTTAAAGTGTCCTTTTATAGTAGAATAAGACATAAATAATCCCAGTCCTGTCCCTTTTTGACCTTTTGTAGTAATCATTTGATTAAATAATTTATCTTGTACTTCTTTAGAAATTCCACAACCATGGTCAATTACAGAAATTAATATTTTTTCATCTTTATTATCAATAACTAAATCGATATTTTCATTAGGCTTTCCATTATATGCTTGTATAGCATTAGAAATTAGGTTATTTAATACTTGAACCAAGCTATTAATATTACCTAATATCTTAGTATTTTCATTTATTTTATATTCAATATTTAAAGTAACTAAAGCATTTTTTAATTCATGTTTCATTAAAATATTAACTCTATTAAATAATTCTTTAACAGTAAATAAAATAGGTTTTTCATCATTCATATTTACTGCTTGACCTTTAACAGCGGTTATAACATCTGACATATATGAGTCATAAGTCCTTATTTTTGCTATCCAACTACTCATATCATTTGCTATTGCATGGTGATCTTCTCTAGTTACTTCAGGGTCATCAATAGATTCTTTATATTCAGTAATTAAATCTTCTAATCCATCTGTAGCACCTGCTATTGACATTATAGGTGTCTTTAAATTATGTGCAATACCACCAATCATTTGTCCAAGAGAAGCTAAACGCTCTCTTTCCATTAAAGTATTTTGATTCTTTTCCAAATTATCCATATCTATTAAATGCTGAGTTATATCTTTAAATAATATTAAAATACCTATACAATTTCCATCATCATAAATACCACTTATTTCAACATTATAGTGCTTTTCTGAGTCTTTAAGAGCAATTTCCAATTTAAATACTTTTTCATTTTTTTGAGCATTATTTATACATGTTTTTAAACTACCCTTTTTAGCTACTATATTTTTTGAAATTTTTAAATCAAATAAATTTTTCCCAATTAAATTATTCTTAGTTATCTTAAAAATTTTTTCAAAAGGTTTATTACAGTCTGAAACTATGCAATCTTGATTTAGCACTAGATATAAGTCCGACATTTGGTCTACAACTTTTTTTAGAGCAATTGGAGCTATATTTAAAAAGTTGTATCTAAGGATTGCAACTCCAAAAAACAATATAGTAACTATAAAGAAAATTGGTGTTATATATATATTAGCACTAAGTAATGTCATACACATTATATTAACAGCTATTGGAACTAAAGAACCCATTAATATAAGTAAAGATTGCTTAGAGAGCATTGAAGATTGTTTTATTGATGCTCTCAATAGCATAATTATATCTACTGCAAATAAAGCATAAGTATATATTGAATGTATATAGAAATATGACCCAAAAGTTGTTTCAGCAGTATTAACAGAATAATATTTATAAAATAAATGATGAAAGTCATTAGTCCAAAGCACAAGCATTGTTATTAAAGGAATTACAAATAATAATAAGTACCATTTCTTAAAATGAATTTCCTTTTTAGTAAATATGTATGATACAAAAAATAGTGCAACTGGAGTAAGTACAATTAATATATAAATAAAATAATCAACATAAACTGCTAAACTAGGAGATATATAATTAATAACTAAAATTTGTATCATTAAGCCAATACACCATAGCATCATACAAGTCATAGTAAGCTCAAAAGCTAAAACTAACTGGCTTCGTTTGTTTCCTCTTTTTCTAATGTAGTAGAACACAATTAGTTCTAATATGACTGTAACTAATAATGCAATAAAGTAACTTCCAAATAACATTTTATCCTCCTCATAAGTTTTTTAGTATTTTTCTTATATAATCTTTTGTAACCAAAGGCCAACTAAAATCCGTTTTATTTAAAAATTTTAAAGTAAATTTATTTGTTATTTTTAAATTAGTTTTGTAAACTAAATTTTTATTTTTATCTAAATCATTAAGCAAAATGCTTACTTTATCAGAATCATTACTATTAAATAATAAATTATTTAAATGATTTTTAAAAATTTTATCATCAACTACATTAATTGAATAGCCTAAATCATTTAAATATTCAAGAAAAACATTAATATATAAATGATTAGAATTGTATAAATGAAGAACTGTCATTGGATAAGTATAATATCTCATACATAATACAATTGATTCAGCAATTTTATCAACAGGACTAAATTCAATGTAATTATTTAACATAGATTTAGGTAACTCTTTCAAAAATAGAAAAGCTTTTAGTCTATTTAAAAATGCGTTATCATTACTATTTTCTTGAAATTTTCCATCAGTATATCTATTAGTAATATTACCTATTCTAAGAATTAATCCTTTTAACTTCTTTTGGTAAATTTCTTCTAACACATATTTTTCAGCTTCAAATTTGCTTCTTACATACACATTGTCTAGAGGCTGATTTATAAATAAATTATTTTCACCAAAATGAACTTCTTTTTTTGGAGTATAACTACTAGGTAGAGATGTCATAGTATTTCCTGAAACACTAATAGTAGAAGTTTGATAAAACTCTTTATTAAATTCTTCACAGAACTTAACTAAATTTTTAACACCAATAACGTTTATTTTTTCAAATTCGCCATAGTATCCATAATGTTTAACAGAAGCTGCACAATTTACAACAGTTTGAACTTCTTTACCTAAGAAATTATATATATCTTCTGATGTATTAAAACTATCTATAGTTATATCTCCTGCTATAACAAATAATCTTTTACCAAATAAATTACTTAAATCACTTCCAAAATAATACTGGAATTTACGTTTTAATTTATTTTCTGGAGATGTACTAGGATCTCTACGAATTAAGCAATATATTTTTATATCATCAATTTTTAATAGTTCTGCTAATACATGTATTCCAAGAAATCCTGTTGCACCAACTAATAAAACATTTTTAAGCATTTTTTGTTTAAGCTTCATACTTCTAAAAGTAGAATTTTTCTTTAGTAATTTATTTATGCTTCTAAAATCTTTTTTAGTATATTTTATTTCGTATTTTTGCTTTAAATTATTTTGTATAAAATTAGCTAAATCACGAATAGTATTATTTTTAAATAGATCTCCATAATTAACATTGTAATTATTTTTCATTAACTCTATTTGCATTCTAAGAGCACTTAAAGAATCTCCTCCAATTTCAAAGAAATTATCATTTGTGCTTATTTCTTCTAGAGATAGTATTTTTCTCCATATATTAAGAATTCTATTCTCTAGTTCATTTTTAGGAGGTACTATTTCTTTTGCTTTAAAAATTGGTTCTGGTAAAACTTTTCTATCAATCTTTCCATTTGGAGTATAACTAAAGGTGTCTAATTGTACTAAATAATTTGGTACCATATAGTTTGGTAGCTTTTTAGCTAAAGCTTTTTTTAAAAGTGAAAGAGATACTCTACCATCTGCAACAAAATATCCACAAAGGATGTCTCTACCTTGTACGTTTTTTACTGTTACAACAGCAGATTTTACCCCCCTATAACTACAAATATCACTTTCAATTTCTCCAAGTTCTATTCTTAAACCATGAACCTTTACTTGAAAATCTGCCCTTCCTAAACATTCTAATTCTCCATTTGGTAGAAGCTTAGCTAAATCTCCTGTATTATATATTCTTTCGCCATTATATATAACATATTTTTCAGCTGTTAATTCAGGCCTATTTTTGTAACCAATAGTTACACCGTCTCCTCCAATATAAAGAGTACCGGGTACATTATATGGAACAAAGTTCATATCATTATCTAAAACTAAAGCATGAGTATTAGGTAATGGAACACCAATAGTTATATTATTAGTTTTAGTTAGTTCTTTTAAAGTAGAGCCAACTGTTGTTTCTGTTGGACCATACATGTTATATATTCTAGTATTTGAAACAGATTTTATATTTTTTAATAAATCTAAAGGAAAAGGTTCTCCAATAAGAGATATAACCTTAAGATTTTTCAAATAAGGTAATTTATCTGTCATTAGTACTTTAAATTTAGATGGAGTTGTTTGAATTACATCTACTTTATTTTTTAAGCATAAGTCATTTAATAAAATAGGGTTATTCTGTTCTTCATTACTTGCCATTATAACCTTCATTCCTGAACATAAAGGAAGTAAACTTTCAAAAACAAAAATATCAAAACACATAGTTGTAATTGAAACAATTGTTAAATCTTTTAATGGCATATCATGAAGAGTTCCATAAATAAAGTTTACTACATTAGATTGTTTAATCATAACTCCCTTAGGCTTTCCTGTAGAACCAGATGTATAAATTAAATATGCTAAACTATCAGGAGTTTGTGAAGTTTCAAATGATTTATATTTTTTATAAATATTTTCATCATCAACTAAAACAGCCTTAACAGGAATGATATCCTTATATTTATTTTCTGTTAAAATTATATTTACTTTGCTATCTTCTATAATATATTTAATTCTTTCTTCAGGATATGTTGGATCGATAGGCAAATATCCTGCTCCAGATTTTAATATTGCAAGCATAGAAATTATAATATTAGCACTTCTATCCATTAAAATACCAATAACTTCATTATCTCCTAAACTATGCAAATGGTAGGCAAGTTTATTTACTTTTTCTTGTAATTCTTTATATGTATATTTTTCTTCTCCAAATACTAAAGCAATTCTATCAGGAGTTTTAGAAACTTGTCTTTCAAACATATCTATAATTCTATCTTCTTTAGGATAGTCTAAAGTAGGATATATATTAGGAATATTAGATAGCATTTGAATTTGAGATATCTGAATATCATTATTGCTTATAACAGACTTTATTATGTTGTTATAACAATCTAATAAGTTTTCCATAAATCGTTTACTAAAAAGTTTTGTACAATATTCTAATCTTAATTTAAACCCGTTATTCTTTGGAGTTATTTCCAAAGAAAAGTCAAATTTTGAAGTATTATTTTGAGGAACGTAATAATCTACTTTGCTATTATCAAAATGAAATTCAGGGACTCCTTCACTTTCATAAGTAAATAATACATCAAAAACAGGGCTATGGCTTGAAGATCTTACTACATTTAACTTTTTTACTAATTCATCAAAAGGATATGATTGATGATTGTAAGCATTTAAACAATTATTTTTTACTAAGTTTAGAAAATCTGAAAATTTATTAGTAGATTGTATATTTTGTCTAATTGCTAAAGTATTAACAAACATACCTATAACATTACTTAAATCAGGATTATTTCTTCCTATTACAGGTGTTCCTATAACAAGGTCATTTTGCATTGTATATTTATAAAGTAATATGTAAAAACATGATAGCAAGAACATATATGGAGTCACATTATATTTTTTACATAAGTTAGATATATCAGATGAATTATCTAAGGTTAAATATACATTATTTCCATCATATGATTTAATAGAAGATCTTTCAAACTCTGTTGGCATATTAAGTATAGGAACCTCATCTTTAAATTGATTTAGCCAGTATTTTTCATCGTCCTCATTTATTTTTTCTGATACAGCATAATCAATATAATCTATTTTAGAGTGTTTTACTTCATTTCCGTTATATAAATTACATAATTCTTTCATAAAAATAGCAATTGATGAACCATCACAAATTATATGATGTATATCTAGTTGTAATAAATATTTATTATCATAATGATCTAGTTCAGCATGAAGAAGAGGAGCTTTAGATAAATCAAAAGCAGTTATAAAGTTATCATTCTTATAATTACAAGTTTTTAAAGTGAAATCTACTTTTGGTACTAATTTTTGAACCACATCATTGTTCTCTAAAACAAAATAGGTTTTAAAAGCATCATGACTATTTAGAACTTTTCTAAATGCTTCTTCTAATTTTTTTATATCAGGTTTATTATAAAAGATTATTCCAAATGGTGTGTTATATGCTGTATTTTCTTTTTCCATATTAACAGTATAGAAAATACGTCTTTGAGCTGAAGAAACAGGGTAAGAACTTGCTTCTTTATGCTTTTTAATAATATTATTAGATTTATTTGAAACACCATTTGAAGTTAATAATTTATCTATATATTTTGCTAAGCTATTAATAAATGGATATGTATAAATATCTTGTATAGATACTTTTATGTTAAATTTGCTATATATTTCAGACACAAATCTAATAATAGCTAGAGAATCTGCACCTAAATCAAAGAAATTAGCTTTAGAACTTAATTTTTCTTTATTAAATATTTCCTTGCATATTTTCTCTAATTTCTTTTCTGTTACTGTAGTACAAGGAACAAAATCATCTTCTTTTATAATTATGTCTGGAAGTTTTTTAGTATCTATTTTACCATTCAAAGTAATAGGAAATGTATCTAATCTTACAATATGTGATGGAACCATATATTTTGGTAAGCTTTTAGCGAGTGTCTCTTTAATTTCAGTTTCATCAAAGACTTCTTTACTTTGAATATATGCACAAATTGAGTCAATACCACCAACTTGTTTTATAACAGTAATAGCATTTGTAAAACCATTTATTTGCATTATTTTACTTGTAATTTCGTCTAGTTCAATACGAAGACCATGTAGTTTAATTTGATTATCTTTTCTTCCAAAGTAAATAAGTTCTCCATTTTCAGAAATCATACCTAAATCACCAGTATGATAAATTCCGTTAAAATCAAATTTATTAACATATCCTTTACCAACACCATCACCTTGAATTACAATTTCACCTTGAGTTTTGATTGGTAAAATATTATTATCATTATTCATTATAAATATTTTAGTATTTAAGAATGGTTTTCCAATACAAATATTATTTGAGCTTTCTACAAGTTTATTTGAAGCACAAGCTGTACATTCAGAAGGTCCATATCCATTATATATTCTAGCAGATGTAGCTTTTCTTAATTTTATATATAAAGACTCTTTAAAGACTTCACCACCAAGTTGTATTACTTTTACATTTTTTAAACATTTAGGTTCTTCTAATAAAAGTGATATTTTAGAAGGAGTGCTTAATATAAAATCTACATTATAATTTGTTATAAGTTTACTTGTAAAAACAGGTATTTTTTGCTCATCCTCATCAGCTAAAACAACAGTTTTTCCATCGAGAATAGATACAAAATTTTCAACTATAAACATATCAAAGGCTACTGTACTTGTACTAATAAATACATTACATTCGCTTGTGTGAATTATATTTTTATAGCTGTTTACCATGTTTATTACGCCAATTCTCTTTAGCTCAACTCCTTTAGGAGTGCCTGTGGAACCAGATGTATAAATAACGCAAAATCTATCTTCATTAGAAGAATCAACTTTAGGTAAAGTAATATTTGTATTATTAGATAGTATTTCATCTATGTTTATACAATCATAATTTAAATATAAATTAGTCAAAACATATTTAGCTTTTGCATTTGTAAGCATATAATTTATTCTATCTTCTGGAAGGCTTGGGTCAATTAGCATATAACTAGCACCTGTTTTTAAAATTCCCCAAATAGAAATAGGAAGATTTAAAGAACGATTAAACATTATGCCTATAACATCATTTTTAGTTACGCCTTTACCTATTAAATAATTTGCTATTATATTAGATTTTTCATCTAATTCTTTATAGGTTAATTTTTGACCTTTAAAAATATATGCTTTTTTTGTAGCATTTTTCTTTACAATTTTTTCAAAAATGCTAACTAAACTCTCATTTTTATCGTAATTAAAAGGAGTATTATTAAAAGTATTAATTATTTTCTCGTCATCTTCACACAAAATAGAAATATCTTTTATACAGGCATTTTGCATAGCTTGATTTGCAATATTGCAAATTCTTTTATGTAGCATTTCAATATCTTTGTCACTAAATTTATCTATTTGATAATCATATAAAATATTAGCTCCATTATTTCCATCCATATCATAAAAATGTGCTTCAATAGATTCTGAAATATGAGAAATAGGCTCCCAAGTAGTTTTATAATCTATACTTGAAGTTTCTTTATTATCTCTAGCATTTTGATAAGATAGCACAAAATCATATAAGTTTTCACTTATATTATATTTTTCTTTTATATTTTCTAATAATTGTAAATAAGGATATTTTTGGTGTCTAAAGATAGAAGCTTGCTGTAAAGCAACCTTTTCTAAAAAATCTTTGAAATTAATATTTGAATCTAAATCTATTTTGAATGGAACTGTACTTACGAACATTCCAGATGTATTTTTTTCTTTAAAATTACTTCTATTTAATACAGGGCTACCTAAAATAGCAGAAGATGTAGAATTAATCTTCGCTAAATAAATAGAAAAAATTGCCATAAAGAATGTATAAATAGAACATTTCTGATTTTGACAGTAGCTTAATATTCTGTCATAAAGAGAGTTATCAAAAGAACAAACTTTACGACGAGATTTTGAGCTAGATACATCTTTACTACGAGAAATGAATGTTAATTCAGGTAACTTATCAAAAGTTTTCTCCCAGAATTCTTTATCTTTAACATATCTGTTACTTTTTTTGTATTCTTCACAAGAAGTAATGTAATCTGCATAATTTGGAGTTTCCTCAAAGTGAGTGGTTCCTTTTAACAAGTCAGAATAGATATTAATAAATCTTGTAATAAATAGTCCCATACTCCAAGCGTCGCCAATTAAATGATGGAAAACAGGGACAATACCACCTTTGCCATCAGGCAATTTAAATAAAGTAAAATTATATAAATTTGAATTAATTATTTCAAAGGGTTTTGAAACAAGCTCTGTAGTTAATTTACTTAAGCCTTTAAGGTCTTTTACAGAGATTATTGGTAATTTAAATGGAGAATAATTAGTAACGAATTGAATAGGTTCTCCATTTTTTAAATCAAAATGAAGTCTAGATGCCTCATTTGTTTTTATATATTGGTTTGCTGCTTTTTCTAAGAGGTCAATATTAACAGGTTCATTTATTAATAAATAACCTCCAATATTGTTAATATTTGTGTTACTGTAAAACATCTCAGTATTCCAAATATTTTTCTGCTGACTACTTAATTCCAACATTTTATTCATTTTCTACATCCTCTCAAAATGAGTCCATTTTATCTACATATATTATACACATAAAATCTGAAAATGCAATATAGAAAGAGTAAACTTTTGTAAAAAAATGTTGAGAAAGCTGTTAGAAATAAAAAATATAAACCATAAAAAATTACACAATATGGAAAAAAGCAAAATACAATTGACTAAATTCTTTTTATAGTATATTATGTAGGCGAAATACTACGGAATAACAGCTTTAAGAAAGTAAAAAATAATAATCAACGCTATGAAAATAGCAAAAAAGGTTGAAAGGATGTGTTAAAATTATGGAAAATAAAGAATTAATTCCTAAATTAAAAGATTATAGAGAGCTATTAGAATATGCTCGGAAAAAATTATGCAGATAATATTGCATATAAGTATAAGAAAAATCTTGAAGAAAAACCTGCAAAATATGTGGAGAAAAAGTATAAAGAGGTTGTAAAAGATGTCAAGGCACTTGCTACAGCATTGTTAGATATGGGATTTAAAGGAAAAAGAGTTGCACTAATTGGAGAAAACAGATATGAATGGGTATTAAGTTATTTAGCAGTTACATGTGGAGGTATGATAATAGCACCACTAGACAAAGCACTTCCAGATAAAGAAATAACATCATTAATAAAAAGAAGTGAAGTAGATGCAGTTATATATGAAAAAAAGCATGAAGAACTATTTGAAAAATTAAAAGATAATCCTGAAATAAACCTTAATACTTTAATATGCATAGACAAAAAAGACGAAGAAAATGAAGCAATTAGTTTTGGAGAATTATTAGAAAAAGGAAGAAAACTAATAAAAGAAAAGAATAAATTATATGATTATATAACATTAAATAATGATGAAATGTCAATTATGTTATTTACTTCAGGAACAACAAGTGCCGCAAAAATAGTAATGCTTTCACAAAATAATATTTTGTCAAATCTTTATGCATATCAAACACATTTTAAAATAAGACAAGATGATACATTACTATCTTTCTTACCAATCCATCATACATTCGAATGTAGTATAACTATACTTTATGGATTTTACAGTGGAGCTACTATTGCATTTTGTGATGGTTTAAGATATATACAATCTAATTTAAAAGAATATGAAGTATCAATATTTGTTGCAGTTCCACTTGTATTAGAGACAATGTATAAAAAGATAACAAAAGCAATAGCTGACCAAGGAAAAACTAAATTAATAAATAATTTAACTAAAATATCTAATGCACTTTTAAAAATACATATAGATATTAGAAAAATTGTATTTAAACAAATAATAGATAACTTTGGTGGAAAACTTAGAATGGTTCTATATGGAGCAGCATCACTTGATAAAGATACAATAATTGGACTTAACAATTTTGGAATTAATTCAATACAAGGATATGGACTTACAGAAACTTCTCCAGTTCTTACCGCCGAAGCTGAAAATAAGCATAAACCAGGTTCAATCGGTTATCCACTAGATAATGTTGAAATAAAAATAGATAATCCAGATAAAGAAGGAATAGGAGAAATATTAGCAAAAGGACCAAATATAATGCTAGGCTACTATAATGATGAAAAGAAAACTAAAGAAGCATTTAAAGATGGTTGGTTTAGAACAGGAGATTTCGGATATAAAGATGAGGAAGGATTTATATTTATAACTGGAAGAAAAAATGACATTATAGTTTTAAGAAATGGAAAAAATGTATATCCTCAAGAACTAGAATTTTTAATTTCTAAATTAGATTATGTAGCAGAATGTATGGTATTTGCTAGAAATGAATCAAATACAGATACTCTTCTTATGGCAAAAATAGTATATAACAAAGAAGTTATGGAAAAAGATTATCCTGATACTAAAAAAGAAGATTATGAAAAAATAATATGGAAAGATATTAAAGAAATAAACAAAACTTTACCAACTTTTAAACATATTAAGAAAATAATAGTTACAGATGAACCTATGATAAAAACAACAACTCAAAAAGTTAAAAGAAATGAAGAAATAAAGAAAACCGAAAAAGAGTTACAAAAAATAGGAAAATAGGAGGAGTGTATGGAAAATAAAAAGGTAGATGAAAATAAATCTAAGAGAAAAGAGAAAATTAAGGTAGAGAGTAATGCAGAAAGTATAAAAGAGTTGCAAAAAATAAGTAATGTAAATTATATTACAGGAATAATTGGTGCAGTTATAGGTGGATTTATAGGAGCAGTACCTTGGATATTAGCATATATCTATGGAAATATGATGATTGCAATTTTAGCAATATTTATTGCAGGAGGAGCATATTATGGATATAAGCTTTGCAAAGGGAAAGTAACAAAAAAGCTTCCAATTATTATAATGTTAATTTCAATAATTATAGTTGCTATAACAAGTTTATTAATTATACCAATCATACTTATACATACAGAAGGATTAAATGTTAGTGTAAATACAATTAAATATTTATATCAAAATAGTGAATTTGAAGCTGGAATTATAAGAGATACAATAATTGCTGTAGTATTTACTGTAATAGGTGGAGGAGTAATTACAGCAAAAATAAAGCAGGAGTTAGCAGAGGGAACAATAAATAATAAAGAGCAAACTCTAGAAGAATTTGAAAAAGTAAAAGAGCAAGCAATAGAACAAATAAAACCTATATTTGAAAAATATAATGCAGTTTCAAAAGGGCATACAATAGAAAAAATTGAATTAGAAGCAGAATTAGAAGAAAAAGGTATAGATAAAAAATTACTAGATATATTAAAATCAGTAGAAATTGTAAAAAAAGAAAAAGGTAAATTTTATTATGAGCAAGAGAATGAAAATAAAGAAGTAAAACCTAAAAAGAAAATAAATAAGTCAAATTTAATTGCAATTTTTGTTGTAATAATAGCTATAATTGCATCAACAGCAATAATTATTACAGGTCAATATAAAAAGAATGAAACAACAGAAGTAACAGATGGTGTAATTAAATTTGATATAAATACAACTTGGACTGAATATACTAATTACTATACATCAGGTTGGAATTATTATAAATATATAAGTAATTTTCCAATAGAAAATACAAATGAAGTAGATGTAAATAATATAGATTATACTACATATCCAGCAGGATTAAATGTAAGTTATTTTCAAGTAGATACAACTGAGTATGATTCAATTGAAAAAATAAGAGATTACATGGTTGAATACATTAATAGCGCAGAAGATAAGCCAGAAATAGAACAAGAAATATCTAAAACTGAAAAAGGATATGATGTATTAAAACTAAAAGCAACTTATAATACTGAGCCAGAACAAATAGAGTATATGTATTATATTTTAAATAACGATATGGTTGCAACTGTAGATATATATAGTTTTAATATGAAAGATGAAAATGAAATAGAAAATGTAGTTGAAAATATAGCTAATTCAATTGAATGGGTAAAAACAGAAATAGATGAGTAAAATAAAAAGCAAGTTTGAAATATCAAGCTTGCTTTTTATAATAAAAATAGCGACAAAATCTAAAAATGTGATAAAACGCAAGCAAAATTTTTCTAAAAATGTGATAAAATTATATTGAAAACTTTCTAAAAATGTGATAAACTAATTCTGAGAGGTGAAAATATGAAAAGATTAAAAAGAAAAATTGATAATTACCTTATTGAATGGAAAAAAAATAAAGATAAGTTACCACTAATAATAAAAGGTGCTAGACAAATTGGAAAAACTAATGCAATCAGAAATTTTGGAAAAAATAATTATAAAACATTTATTGAAATAAACTTTGCACTTCAACCACAATTTAAAACAATATTTGAAGATGGTTTTGAAGTAGATAATATAATAAAAAATATTACTTTAAAAATGCCTAATATTGAACTAAATGAAAAAGATACACTAATTTTCTTCGATGAAATGCAGGATTGTGTAAGTACAGCAACCTCATTAAAATCTTTTAGAGAAGATGGAAGATATGATGTTATTTGCTCTGGGTCTTTAATGGGCATTAATTACAAAGAAATTGAATCTAATAGTGTCGGTAATAAAGAAGATTATATTATGAAGTCTTTAGATTTTGAAGAATTTTTATGGGCGAAGGGATACAGTAATGAGCAAATTGAAGATTTATATAATAATATGATAAATTTAAAACCATTAAGTAATATGCAATATGATATGATGATGTCAAACTTTAAAGATTATATGATAGTAGGTGGAATGCCTGCTATTGTAAGCCACTTCGTGGAAAATAAAAATTTTAGTGGAATATTAAAAATGCAACAACAAATCTTATTAGATTATGAAGAAGATATAACAAAATATGCAGGTGGACTAGATAAAACAAAGATATTAAATTGTTATAGAAAAATAGCAGTATTCTTAGGAAATGAAAATAAAAAATTTCAAATATCAAAAATAGCAGATGGAGCAAGAAATAGAGAATATATTGGAATAGTTGAATGGCTAGAAAATGCGGGTATAGTAAATGTTTCTTATGCAATGGAACAAGCATGCCTACCATTAAAAGCTAACTATAATCCAGATAATTATAGATTGTATTTTGCTGACACTGGCTTATTAATTGGGTCACTAGATGAAGAAGTACAAGATGATTTAAGAAATAATGAAAATATGAGTACCTATAAAGGTGCCTTGTATGAAAATATTGTAAGTGATATGCTAGTAAAAGAAGGGTATGATTTATTTTTTTATAAAAATGATAGCAAAAAAATAGAAATGGATTTTATGATAAGAGATAAAAATTCTTTAATTCCTATTGAAGTAAAAGCGAATGATAATGCAACGATATCATTAAATAATTTAATAAATAGTAATTCGTTTAAAGATATTAAATATGGAATAAAGTTATGTAATAAAAATATAGGATTTAACGAAAAATTTTATACATTTCCATACTTTTTAACATTTTTAATAAAAAGATTTTTAAAAGAAAAAAATAATTAATATAAGTGGTGCCAATGACGTAGATATTTACAACTCGTCACTAGCTCTCTTGACGATTGATATAAAATCAATCAAACTATATACAGATTAACAGATTTTTTCAAAAAAATCAAGTATCAT